>NZ_JBQQCN010000003.1:0-273031 GCF_052246795.1 Halobacillus sp. K22
CCAGCCGTTGATGAACGGCTTATGTCTCGAGTGTCTGGGTGATGGAACAAGACGAGTTATTTCCCCACCAGCCCTTCTCACCATTTGATTAACGGATCCATTTATCTCGAAATCGAGTCTTCAACTAACCGGCCCTTTAGCTTAATAATGAAAAATCTCTTTTCGTTATTAAGCGGCAAGCCATTTTAATGGGTTACGTTGCGCTCCCCAGGCTTATAACAATTATTTTCACCGAGCTTTCCATTTATGAATATTGTATTAATCAGACTTATGTGTTTGAGGTATTTATAGGCTTAGTCAGTTTTAGTAGGGATGAATTTATTACAGGAAAAACTGTTAATTATTGGAGTATTGGATTTCATTGATATGGCCCTATCCGTGTTGAATCATTATCTGCAATATTTACATGTGCGGAAAAGGAAACTTCACTTTAGGTGTTTCCATCATGCGCTGGTCCCCTTGATATAAATAATTAAGAGGAAACTCGCTATGACTCTCGAGGAAAGGACTCCGATAACGAAAGCATGAACTAAAAAAATATAAGCTTATTAGAGTTAAAACTTGAACAAGGAAAGGTAAATTTAATGAATATTTATGAACAAAATTACTGGTCTGTGTACGTGAACTTCCTTGAAGATTTTCAGGATTTAGAATATAAGGGTTATTCAATACCTTACCTATGTCATTATGCAAGCTTGGTTAGAAGTAATAAAAGATTAGTAGCGAAACTTCATAATAAAAATTTTTTTAAAAGCTTAAAAGTAAAAGTTTATGATTCAAAGGAAGTACAAGAAAAGTTTAATGACTTTATAAATGCTCATAAAAATGAAAGAAAGGTTAAAACAACAGGCAAAGTCGTTATACATGATGTTTATAACCTTTTGCGTTTCCCTATACAAATAAAGAGAAATCTTTTTACAAAGGATAATAGCTTGTTTTTAACAGAGTCCACGAAAAGTAAGCCAAAAAGCAAACCAAAAAACAAACAGGAAAATAAAAAGAAAATTAAACAAAGAAATAAAAAAAGTAAATCGAGATATAAACGAAGTAAAGAAATAAGCAGGCCACAGAAACAAAGAAAGAAACAAAAAATCAAAGTGTCTAATGGTATTAAGGTGAAAGTTAAAGCAAGAAGTCGCTCGACTTTAGTTAATAGTAATACCAATCATGCGAGCCATCGTAAGACTTTCAACTCTTATCTTCCGTCCTTTGATCAATCTACTATTAAACGTATGCAGATTAAAGCAACCCGGATCATAAATACTTTTCCAAGGAACCACGTATATCATGACAAAATATTTAAAAAACGATTTTTCGCGCAAATTAGCAAAATAATAAGTCGAATTGAAGAGTGTAACGGTCTTTTTGCACAGGAGGATGTATCTGCAGTCATTGTTCCATCTACGCACTACCCTGAAAGTAGAACCTTAGTCATGGTGGCAGCGGAAAAAGGGATCCCTACCATATGCATGCAGCACGGTATCATCTCGAGTGAGTTTGGATATTTACCTAAGATCGCTGACGTTGATGGGGTATATGGTCAGTTTGAAGTGGATTGGTTTAAGTCAAAGGGGATTGATGAAAATGGACTGAGTATCATAGGCCATCCCCGGTTTGATTTCTTAAACAGACCACCATCCATGAAAAAGGCAGATATGATAAAGGCGTTAGGGTTGCAGCCTAATAAAAAGAATATTTTGATGGTCGTAAGAGGAAATAACCAACTTGGTATGTGGAAAACTTTTCTTGATCATATCCCTTTTAAAAAGGAAGCAAATATAATTATCCGCGACTTTACCACTAAGCCACACTCATTAACTCAATCCCATCCATTTACATTCTCTTCAAGACACGTCCGCCTTTATGATCTTATAAAGGCCTCTGATGTAGTTGTATCCTATTGTTCTACGGTAGCTCTTGAGGCTATGATCGCCGGAAAACCTGTTTTCATTATGAATGAACAAATCCCAGGCTATGTTGGCTACTATGATGGGTTAAAGGATTTGTTCCATACTAATCCTGCCACTTTATCTGCGACAGTTAACGAGTACATCAAATCTAAGAAAAGCCATAAAAAATATTCGGAAATAAAAAGGGAATTTCTAGCATACGCTTATCCTGGTGGAAAGCTTTCTCATGTACGACTCATGAAGTTAATACGAAGGTTAACCTCATAATATTCTCAGCGCCAAATATATATGGTGAATATAAAGGGAGAGTGGGCTTATGAATATTCTGGTAACAGGAGGCGCTGGTTTCATCGGTCGCTGGGTAGTGAAGCTCTTATTAGAGGAACATCACAATGTGTGGGTGCTAGATGACTTATCGAACGGAAGTATTAAAAACATTGAAGAACTGCTGGTGTATAAAAATTTCAAAGCATTTATTCATGGAGATATCAAGGATCAAAAGACGGTAGAGAATCTTTTTTATCCTGGGATTGATTTGTGTTATCACCTCGCAGCCAGCATCAATGTTCAGGATAGTATTGATGATCCAGAAACCACTTTTAATAATGATACAGTCGGTACTTTTTATTTGCTGGAACAATGCCGTAAGCGCAACGTCAAAATGGTGTTCATGAGCACGTGCATGGTGTATGACCGTGCGGATGAGAAAGGGATTACGGAAAAAGATCCGATCAAGCCTGCATCCCCTTATGCAGGGGCAAAAATTGCCGCTGAAAATATGGTTTTATCCTATTATTACGCCTATGGACTTCCTGTAACGGTGGTTCGTCCATTCAATACGTATGGACCGTTCCAAAAGACTGGGGGAGAAGGTGGAGTTGTTGCGATCTTTATTAAAAATAAGTTAAATGAACTTCCATTGCAAATATATGGAGATGGAACGCAGACGCGAGATCTCTTGTATGTAGAGGATTGCGCAAGTTTTGTGGTGCAGGCTGGCTACAGGGACGAAGTAAATGGAGAAATTGTGAATGCCGGGTTAGGCCGTGATATTTCTATAAACGAGCTGGCTGAAATGATTGCAAGCGACCCCAGTCATGTTAGGCATGTGGAGCACATACATCCGCAAAGTGAAATTCCTAAATTGCTTTGTGACTACAGCAAGGCGAAACGTTTGCTTGGGTGGGAACCTGCGATTTCCTTATCAGAAGGGATTCAAAAAACGGAAGAGTGGATCGCCAATACGAGATTAATTTAAAAGGGGCTTAAAAACGTGGGAGAAAAGCTAGCCATTTTTGGGGGAACCCCCGTACGTGATTCCATGCTTCCTTATGGAAAACAGGCGATCGATGACCAGGATATTCAAAAAGTCGTCGAAACTTTGAAAAGTGATTATATCACCACGGGGCCGGCTATCAGGGAATTCGAAAAAGGGGTGGCTGATTATGTAGGAGCGGCGCATGCTGTCGCCTTTTCCAATGGTACTGCCGCTTTACACGCTGCATGTTTTGCGGCAGGAATCGGCAAAGGAGATGAGGTGATTACGACTCCATTGACTTTTGTCGCCAGTGCAAATTGTGTGTGGTATACAGGTGGAAGACCGGTGTTCGCTGATGTAGATCCACACACATACAACATCGACCCTGTTTCAATTGAGTCGCAGGTGACTCGAAGAACGAAAGCGATCATTCCTGTGGATTACTCAGGTCAGCCGGCAGATTATGAAAAGATTCAAGCGATTGCAGACAAATACGGATTGGTCATTATTGAAGATGCCGCGCATGCTATTGGAGCTGAATATAAAGGAAAAAAAGTAGGTTCTTATAGCGATATGACAATGTTCAGCTTTCATCCTGTTAAGCACATTACAACAGGTGAAGGGGGCGTCATTGCAACAAACAACCGTGATTATTACGAGAAGTTAATGATGTTCCGAACACACGGTATTACCCGAGATCTTGAGAAGCTTTTAGAGAAGCGCCATCCCTGGGAATATGAAATGCAATTTTTAGGTTATAACTACCGAATGACCGATATTCAGGCAGCTTTAGGGAGCAGCCAATTGAAGAAGCTGGACCGTTTTGTAGCGAAACGTCGGAAGTATGTGAAGGATTATAATGAGGCGTTTGCAGCTTTGAATTACCTTGGAATTCAGGAGCAGCTTGCCGATACGGTATCTTCTTACCATCTATACGTGATTCGCTTGGATGGACCATTAAAAGGTTTAAGAAAAGAAATTTTTGATGCGCTTCGCGCAGAGAATATTGGTGTAAACGTCCATTACATCCCTGTGCATACCCAACCCTATTATAAAGAGCGAGGGTACACCAAGGGATTATGTCCGGTTGCGGAACACGTATATGAACAGATCCTAAGTCTACCTTTATATTCAGGAATGAGTCCCGATGATGTTCAGGATGTTGTCAAAGCTGTAAAAAAAGTCATAGCTTATTATGTGAATAACGCTGGTGGTGTTTGATGAAAATTGCTTTCAGAGTAGACGCCTCATCCGATGTGGGCACAGGACACGTCATGAGGTGTCTCACACTTGCGAATGAACTTCGAACGTTAGGGGCAGCGTCCTTTTTTATATGCCGTAAGAATCCTGGGGACATGATCGACCACATTAAAAAGCAAGGCTATCACGTCTATGAAATTTCAGGTGGATCGGATGCTTGGAAATATGAGGAAGACCAGGTCATACAGATATTGGAAAAACAATCAGAGATAGATTGGCTTGTGGTGGACCATTATGGTCTTGATGTGCAGTGGGAGAAGATAGTCCGTCCTTTTGTTCATAAGGTCATGGTGATTGATGATTTGGCTGATCGCCACCATGATTGCGATTTGCTCCTTGACCAAAACTTGTATCAAAACATGAACCTTAGGTATGATGGGCTTGTTCCTGAGAGTGCGACGCTATTCTTGGGTCCCTCCCACACACTTTTAAGAGAAGAATTTTTATCAACATCTAAGAAAGAAGAGTGGGATGGAAGAATTGAACGGATCCTTGTTTCATTTGGAGGAAGCGACCCGACAAATGAAACGTTGAAAGTACTTAGAGCTATAGAGATGCTAGATCAAAAACCGAACGTGGACGTTGTAATTGGGAAATCCAGTCCACATGTAGAGGAAATTTGCGACTACTGTCAGGAGAAGACATGGACTAAGGTTCATATTCAAACAAAAGAAATGGCAAAGCTCATGGCAGCTGCTGACCTTGCCATAGGGGCTGGCGGAAGTACGGTGTGGGAGCGGTTTTATATGCGTCTTCCTTCACTTGTTATAGAAACAGCCTCGAACCAAAAAGAAATCATAACCTTTTTACAGGAAAAAGGAGCGATCGTTTATTTAGGACATAGCATCGCGGTCAGTGATAAGGATATTTTCATTCAACTGAAAAAAGTCTTAGATGACAAACCATATATCATGGGGGTTTGGCAATCTATGAATGAGATTTGGAAAGATCATCAACCTTACGGGGTTTCCAAATACATGATGGGTGGAGAACATCATGTATGATTTTCAGTTACGGAGTATGGAAAAGGCTGATTTACCGCTAGTATGGCAGTGGAGAAATGCCGAACATATCAGGAAGCACATGTATAACAATCAAATAATTCCCTGGGAAGACCATCTGGCTTGGTATGAAAAGGAACAGTCCAATCCATCCGCCGTTTCCAAAATTTTCATACACCAGGGTCGTCCTCTTGGTGTCGTCCGGTTCACAGGTATTGATCAGGAAAATGAAACGTGTAAGTGGGGTTTTTATATTGGAGATAAAGATGCGCCTAAGGGTTCCGGGACCATCATGGGTATATTAGCGCTCGACTTTATTTTCGGAACTTTTCCAATCAGGAAAGTGTGTGCGGAAGTGCTTGATACCAATCAGGTTAGTCTCCGTTATCATGAAAAGCTAGGGTTTAAACAAGAGGGTCGTCTTCTCCAACAGCTAAAAAGGAAGAAGCTGCTCATCGACGTTATCCCAATGGGGTTGTTTAGAGACGAATGGATCAAGCACCGTGAAATTCTGGCTGGGAGGCTGTGATATGGAAATAAGAGTTGGAAACAGGAAAATTGGACCTGGATCTCCCCCTTTTATCATTGCTGAAATGTCGGGTAATCATAACCAGTCTCTTGACCGGGCACTTGCAATTGTTGAAAAAGCGGCTAGTGCAGGTGCTCATGCATTGAAAATCCAAACATACACGGCTGAAACGATGACTTTAGATCACAAGGGGCAGGATTTTCTGATTACTGATTCCGGGAGTCTATGGAAAGGAAAGAATCTTTATCATTTATATAAAGAAGCCTACACACCTTGGGAGTGGCATGAGGAAATCTTCACTAGATGCCGTAAACTTGGTGTGATTGGTTTCAGTACACCATTCGACGAATCGTCCGTGGACTTTCTGGAAGGTTTAAATGTTCCTATGTATAAAATCGCGTCCTTTGAAAACACGGATTTACCATTAATCCGTAAAGTAGCAAAAACCGGAAAACCTGTCATTATATCGACAGGAATGGCAACAGTCGGTGAAATATCTGAAATGGTAGAAACATTTAAACAAGCGGGAGGGCAAGAGCTTGTGCTGCTTAAATGCACGAGTAGTTATCCCGCAAGCCCTGAGTATTCTAATATTTCTACGATTCCCCACATGCGGGACTTATTCCAATGCCAAGTCGGATTATCTGATCATACGCTCGGGACGGGGGTAGCCGTTGCGAGTGTGGCCTTAGGAGCTACGGTCGTTGAAAAACATTTTACATTGGCGAGGAAAGATGGGGGTGTGGATGCCCAATTTTCATTAGAACCATCTGAGATGAAAGAGCTGGTAGAAGAGACGACACGAGCCTGGCAATCAATTGGACATATACAATATGGACCAACGGAAAGCGAAAAAGAATCAGGCAAGTTTCGGAGGTCGTTATACATCACCGAAGATCTGAAAGCAGGCGATTCACTTACCAAAGATAACTTGCGTACCATTCGGCCAGGTTTTGGTTTGCCTCCAAAGTACTACGAATTGTTGCTCGGAAAGAAAGTAAATGCTGAGGTGAAAAGAGGTACGCCGATGTCCTGGGATTTTATTGGATAGTAAAGAGGTGAATCTATGAAAGTGCTGGCTATTGTGCAAGCAAGAATGGGATCAACTCGACTCCCTGGGAAGATCCTGAAGCAAGTAAACGGAAAGTCATTACTTGAATATCAAATAGAGAGAATGAAGCGGGCGAAGAACATTGATCAATTGGTTGTAAGTACTTCAAGTTTGAAGGCTGACGATCTTATTATTGATCTGTGTCAAAAATTGAATGTGGATACGTTCCGCGGCTCAGAAAAAGATGTACTTGGGAGGTATTATGAAACGAGTTCTTTTTATAAAGGAGAAGTGATTGTGCGTCTAACGGCGGACTGCCCTCTTATTGATCCTGAGGTCATAGACGGGGGAATTTCCTTATTTCTAAAGAATTACCCTAAGTTCCTGTATGTTTCCAACACGAGAAAAAGATCCTATCCCAGGGGGATGGATACAGAAGTTTTTTCCTATCAGCTGCTCCAGGACGCTTTTATGAATGCCAATATGCCCCATGATCTGGAACACGTCACTCCCTTTATGATCAAAAGGATCGACAGCTCTGCTGTGGGACAATTCGTGTACCATCGTGATGAAAGTAAGCACCGATGGACAGTAGATACAATGGAGGATTTCGCATTGATCGAAAAAATACTGAGCACACTTTATCCTTCAAAGCCTAAGTTTTCGATGGAAGATGTATTGGACTTATTAGAAAGAAACCAGGAATGGTTACGAATTAATGAAAAAGTGAAACAAAAAGAAGATGGGACTAATTAAAATATTATTTTGATCAAGAAGCCGAAGCTAGGGAGCTTATCGGCTTTTTTGTAGTCATGATGGTGTGGTAGCTGGCTTATGAGAGTGGCAAGTTGAAATGAAGCAGGGATAGTTATTGAAAAGTGTAATCATAGGGTCATTCGGGAAAAGGATGAAATAAATGTTATAGAGGCTAGAAAAAGTAAGGTTCTACAGCTAATTATTAGAAGGAGGTAAGTGGAAATGGCTGATCAAAACTCAGAAAACCAGGAAGCCCTTAAGAAAATTAAAGACTTGATTAAAGATGAGAAAGTGGCAATGCTGACAACGATATCCCCTGAGGGCAAACTTATGTCCCGGCCCATGCACACCCAGGAAGTAAAATTGGACAAGGAAGAATTTTGGTTTATTACTGAAAAAGATACAGAAAAATATAGGGATATTGGCCGCAATTCAGCCGTTAACCTGGCCTATTCCGGAAGTTCCTATGTATCGATCAGCGGGACGGCTGAATTCGTTCAGGATGAAGATAAGAAAAAAGAATACTGGAATAAGATTGTCGAAAAAGTGCTGAACGCTTCAGCTGATGATCCGAATGTTATCCTGGTGAAAGTGAAGCCTGAAATTGCTGAATACTGGGAATCCGGCTTGAATGTCAAGACCGTTAAAGAATTTGTGAAAAAGATGGCCAGCAGTAATTCGATAGAAGAAGAAAACGAATTGAAAGATACTGTTCACTTCGATGAAAAGTCGAGATAACTTCTTACTAAGCATATTCTGATGATTTACTTTATAATTTGTAATCAAGCAAGTGAACAACTTTAAGATGATGATACTAGAAAAGATATTCACTTAAAATTATTAAACCCTACCAGAGTTCCTTAGAACTAAGGTGGGGTTAATTTTTGGTTTTATTTCGCTATTGTTTTGGTGTCGGATTAGCACAGCCACATCTAAAATGAAAGTGTTCAGTGCAGTAAGCCGGGAAGAAGTTCTTCTTTACTTCATTTTGGAAGCTCGATGACAAACTCCTCTTTTACAGGGTTCGATTTGGCATCATCATATTTATAAGTGTTTAAATAGGGTGAATATGTGTTGACATAAATTTTATTTTCGTTTGATTTAACATTCAACAATCGCATGTAGCCTTGTCCGCCTTCTGGCCCACTTTGATAATTGGCCATCATTTGATATACCTTCCTATCTGGTTTACCATCGTCATTATCATCAATTTCATCAATGCGTGTTTTACTGCCATAGTAGTGCCCGCTCAAGGTAGCTACAACGTTTTTATTGGGTTCTACAACGTTTTCAAATATTTTCTCACCGATCGGGCTGTGCTTTCCAGAAGCTAATAAATAATCGTGAAAACTGAGAAAAGCGATATGATTAGGATATTTGGCCAACACACGGTTTACCCAGTCGATTTCGTCCTTCGAAATTCCCCAGCCCATGTAAACCATAATATAATCATCCCCGTTCTCGCTGATTAAATCATAATGGCCTTGATTATCTTTATACGACCCGCCGTATGATGACTGCTTCTCAAAACGATGATTTCCAAAATACTTTGAAAACTGTATATATTTACTGGGACTATTTAGGTCGAGATCATGGTTACCGGCTAAAATTCCATAAATAATTTTAGCTTTTTCTAGAATTTTCATGTACATATCAGCGTACTGCCACTGTTCTTCATTATTCCATTCATTTACGATATCGCCGGTATGAAAGACGTAAGGAATGTTAATATAGTCTCTGTTTGCAGCAATCCAATCAACCATATTTTTGTATATATGAGGATAGTTTTTTGAATAATACTGGGTGTCTGACATCCACACGAAAGTGTAATCATAGGGTGAGTCTTTCTCGATTTTACTGTTAACCGATATGGAAGACGTGGACGTGTCACCAGAAGCGATTGTTACCTGGAAAATGATAATCATAAGAAAGCTTGCAAATAGGGTGGCGACCAGTATTTTTTTAAGGATATGCTCCATAGCTGTCCCCCTTTAAAATGTGAATTTTATTAAATCATGTTGATTACTTGTCCTTTGAATTTAGTGTAGCTTCACAGGGAAATTATTATACAGCAGGGAGGCGCGGCAGAGGTTGGTAAAATTTAAAAGTGGTAAAAAGCCAAACTTATCGTTTAAGCAGGATTAAGTGATTACCACTTCCGGTTGCTCGGGGGTTAGTTAAATAAGTAACTAATATAAATTGACATCTTTTGTACTTTCTTGCTATTATTAAATTGTTCTTTATAACGAAATTTTAGTTGGTAATCCCTTTAATAAAAGGAGGCAATCAATGAAAAAGGAATGGAAGCAACCGACATTAGAAACGCTTCATGTAACTCAGACGATGAAGGGCGGCCACTGGGGCTGGGATGGTGACCATAAAGATGACCACGACCATGATGAAGATTGTTGGCCAGTAGGTGGAGTAGGCGATAGCTGAAGAGCTATCGCCTGTTTTTTCTCTATAGAGAATGCCATAGAGGGAGGGTATTACTGTGTTTCAGCTAGTCACAACAAAAAAACATCAAAAAAATTTTGAACGGACCTGGGAGTATTTTTGTCATAAGAATCGCTGGTACAACGATCCTTATGCCAGCAATGGGGTTCGTTATAATCTTATGAATAAAAACGAAACCATCGGTACCATAGAATTTATCCCTTTCCTACCCAATAGCCCCACTAGCACAATTGAAGGGAAATCCTGTGACTTTTCAAGATTTTATGATATAGCCAAACAGGGAGGAAAGGTTTGGGAAGTAGATAAATTATGTATCAAAGAAAAATATCAAAGGAGAGGATATTTTGATCAATTCATTCAAGTCCTCTATGAGCATATGTCTGAATACAAACCTATCTACTATCTAGCCTTTATAGAAGAAAAATTTTATCGAATGCTGAAAATAAACTTTGGACTTCAAATGGAGGTTTTAGGGGAACCTTTGATGGAACACAGTACAAAGCTTGTTCCCATTTCTATTAAGGTGGAAGACCTTATCCAACGTCATGATCAGGAGTTTGAAGGAATGAAAGCTGCGCGGGGAAGAAAAAGAGGTTTGTTTCGATTATTAAGAGCCTTCTGGATCAAAAGAAGAGAATGAACATGTTCTCTATTTTCGATGAATAAATCTGCCATAAATTAGATAATTATAGGTATTATATTAAGTTTAAATAATACTTTGTAAAATAAAGTTCACGTTTTTTGTTGTATAGTATTGACACGTTCTTTATATAGAACTAAACTATATAGTAATATCAGCTCACAAATTAAGGAAATATTTTTTTGTTCGTACGTTCGTTATATAGCACTAATGTACTTATATAAGAAAAGGTGGATCTCATGAGAAAGAAAACATTGATTTACGATGATCATATGTCCAAAGATATCAATATCAAGGAGTATTTTGACGTATTAAGAGATCGCTTTTGGCTTATTTTAATCATTACCCTTGTAACGACTACATTTGGGTATGCTTACAGCCAAATGAATAGCACGTCGCTTTACCAAACGTCAAAGAGAATTATTCTCGGATCTGGTGAACAAGACATGAATACTTTAATGGTCATGATTAAAGACCCAATCATCATGAGTGAAGTTCAAAGTAAGCTGGGATTAGATGGCTCCCCTGAAGGGCTGGCTAACCGGATTGAAGTTTCCAGGATCGATGAATCACAAGTTGTTTTAATTTCTGTCACGGATACCAATCCTGAACGAGCTGCTCAGATAGCAAACACGACAGCCAGCGTGTATAAAAGCAAAATTGTCGAGATCCTGAATTATGAGCAAGTTCAGCTTCTATCACAAGCAAGTGTCAATCCTGTTTCAATCACTACAAATCAAAACCGGCCAATATTTATCGGGTTTCTTTTCGGACTAATCACAGCTATTGGGCTTGCTTACTTATTGGATTCAATTGATGGAGCTGTTAAATCAAGGAGAGAAATTGAGGATATACTTAACCTCCCTGTTCTTGGTGAAATTTCGTATATGAATCGTCGGAACTCGGTGACTAAAAAAGCAAAAAAAGGATCAGAAAATATGGAAGTAAGGAGTGAATCTGTTGGTATTAAGCAAAATTAGGAAGTTAACGAACAAAAACAAGAAACCATTAGTCACCTACACGAACCCCAATTCCATAATTGCCGAACAGTTCCGTACCATACGGACTAACATCCACTTTTTAACCGATCAAAACAAGCGTAAAGTGTTTCTCATTACTTCGCCGAATAAACAAGAGGGAACATCCACTGCGATTGCGAACTTAGCTATTTCAATGGCTCAGAATAAGGAAAAAGTTCTCTTGATCGATGCGAACTTACGAAATCCCAGCTTGCATCAATTATTTAAAGCCTCCAATAATATCGGATTGACCAATGTAATTAGTGGTAGTTCTAAATTAAATGAAGCCATTGACCAAACTGGAATCTCTCAATTGAATTTATTGACGAGTGGCACGATATCCCCAAATCCATCGGATCTCATGGGGGACTATCGGATGGAAAATCTTCTTCAGGAAGTTGGAGAAGCGTACGACCTTGTTCTGATCGACACTCCGCCTGTACTTAAGTCCACTGAAACTCGAATATTGGCAAGCCTCTGTGATGGTGTGTTTATCCTTTTAAATCGTGGCAAAACGAAAGTAGAGGAAGCGGAAGAATCAAAAAAAATTATGGATCTTGCTCACGCCAACGTACTTGGTCTCTTATTAAATGACAATAAATAACTTATGCTCTTACGTTCTTAATAAAGAATAATAATTCGTTAAAACGTGGTGATGTCTCCTCGCCATTATCAATGGAGGCACTCGGTCATGCTGTGGGTTATGTTGATCAATATAACCTTAGACGCTAGTCGTCGGTGGTGTGGCGTGAGGGCGGGTTGAATGCCCATTCTTTTAAAATTTTTAGGAGTAGGATTTATGAGGTCCTTTTCCTAAAAATTTTGAAAGTCCTACATATTATTTGTTACATCTAGAGTTTGCACTAAAGAAGGGAGCGAATGTATGACATATCGACAAAGGTTGTCTTTATTCATATTCATTGATTCATGCATTATTCTTAGCTCAATTTTATTTAGTCGTTTGTTGGTTACTTCTGAATTGTATTTAGCAATGTTACCGGTTGTTATTACCATTACAGCTATCCTGCTCAGTCACCTGATCTTTGCATACCGATTGAGCTTATATCGAAAAGCCTGGGAGTATGCAAGTATTGGGGAATTGATTCTTATATTAAAAACCGTCTCCTACTCCTTGCTCACTACAGCCGGCTTGCATTTCCTTTTCTTTCAGACGGTGTACCCAAGAGCGATTGCGGTCATTTGGATGATGAACCTTCTAGTAATAGGTGGTTCTCGTTTCATTTGGAGAATATATCGTGACAATTATTTAATACAGTCCGAAACGAACAAAAGGACGTTGATCATAGGAGCGGGGGCAGCCGGAACTATGGTAGCAAGACAGCTGCTAAATAATTACGATACAGACTTATTGCCCGTGGCTTTTATTGATGATAGTCCTAGGAAACAACGCTTAGATATCTTCGGAATACCCGTTGTAGCAGGTGTCGATCAAATTCAAAAGTATGTGGAGAAGCTCAATATTGAAAATATCATCATCGCGATTCCTTCGCTAAGTCGAAAGGGTATCCAGAACATCTTTCAAGAATGTGCGAAGACAGACGCTAAAACGCAGATATTACCAATGTTAGAGGATCTGGTAACAGGAAAAGTTTCTGTGACACAATTTCGGGATGTGAAAGTTGAAGATTTATTAGGTCGCGACCCGGTTGACTTGGACATCGACCAGATTTCAGATTATGTCCATAATCAAATCATTCTTGTAACAGGAGCAGGTGGATCCATCGGCTCGGAGATTTCCAGGCAAATCGTTAGATTTAAGCCTAGACAGTTAATTTTGCTTGGCCATGGAGAAAATAGTATTCATGCCATTGAAATGGAATTAAGGGAAACATACGCAGACATGAACGTTGATATTAGGACAGAAATCGCTGACATTCAAGATGATCAAAAAATGATAGATGTCTTCAATTTCTATCATCCGGATGTCGTCTATCATGCTGCAGCGCATAAACATGTGCCTCTTATGGAACGTAATCCGGAAGAAGCTGTGAAGAATAATGTTATTGGCACTTTCAACGTTGCAAAGGCTGCTAGTTGGAGCAACACGGGAAGGTTCGTAATGATTTCCTCCGATAAGGCGGTTAATCCTACAAGTGTGATGGGAGCGACCAAACGACTTGCCGAAATCATTATTCAAAACATGAATAAAGTGAGTGAAACTAAATTCGTTGCAGTACGATTCGGTAATGTACTTGGCAGCAGGGGAAGTGTCATTCCTATTTTTACTAAGCAAATTGAAAATGGCGGGCCCGTTAAAGTCACCCATCCTGATATGGTTCGCTTTTTCATGACCATCCCTGAAGCGTCCAGTCTTGTTATTCAAGCCGGTGCGTTGACCGAAGGGGGAGAAATTTTCGTGCTTGATATGGGAGAACCCGTTAAGATCGTTGACCTTGCTCAAAACTTAATCAAACTTTCTGGTCATAATATGGAAGAAATCGGTGTTGAATTTACAGGAATTCGTCCGGGGGAGAAGTTATATGAAGAATTGCTTAAAGATGAAGAAATCGAAAAAGAGCAAGTGTATCCGAAAATCCATTTAGGTAGAGCAACGGATATGATCATGGATGATATTGAAGAAATTATAGACAATTATCATCACCTGGATAAAGCCACGTTAAGAGAACAGTTATTGATTTTAGCAAATAACGAAAGGTTGCCCCGACCGGGATCTCCTGTTTCAATTACAAGTTGATAAAGGTGGAAGAATACCATGACTAATAAAGTTTTATTTTGCGCCACTGTAGATTACCATTTTCAACTGTTTCACTTACCTTACTTGAAGTGGTTCAAGGAAGAAGGGTGGGAGGTTCACGTCGCGGCCAATGGAAATATCCAACTGCCCTATGTAGATGTGAAATACGATATTCCCATTCAGAGATCTCCACTTGCCCAGAAAAATATAGAGGCCTACAAAACCTTAAGACATTTAATGGATGAAACCCATTACCAAATTGTTCACTGCCATACACCTATGGGAGGAACACTGGCGCGGCTTGCAGCACGGACTGCCAGAAAAAAAGGGACCAAAGTAATCTATACCGCTCACGGGTTTCATTTTTGCAAAGGGTCCCCCCTATCCAACTGGTTATTGTATTATCCGATTGAATGGAAGCTGGCTTCCTATACGGATTGTTTAATCACCATCAATCAGGAAGATTATCAGTTGGCTAAGAAGAGATTTAAAACCAAACATATCGAACACGTTCATGGTGTAGGAGTGGACACCGATGAACTTAAGCCATTATCAACTAAAGAGAAGATGGAAGCTAGAAAGTCATACGGCTATAAGCCGGATGACTTTTTATTATTTTATGCGGCAGAGTTCAATAAGAATAAGAATCAGAAGCTTCTTATTCAAGCATTAACTTTATTGAAAAAAGATGTTCCACAAGCTCGGTTATTATTAGCTGGTGAAGGGGAGACCTCGAATGATTGTAAGGAACTCACCAAAAAACTGGGGGTTGCACATATGGTTGAGTTCCTCGGGTATAGGAATGATACCAGAGAATTAGTAGCGATGTGTGATGCTGTAGCAGCTTCAAGCTTAAGAGAGGGACTGCCTGTCAATATCATGGAAGCCATGGCCTGTTCGATCCCGGTAGTCGCCATTAATAATCGAGGGCATCGCGAACTGGTGAAAGATAATGTAAATGGGTGGGTCTTACCAAAAAATGATGTCCCCGAATTTTCAAAAAAACTGAAATCAATCGCCGATTTTGCAGATGTGAAGGAAAACCTCGGTATAAACGGACGGAGTATGATTTTGAATAAATATAGTACGAATAAAGTGATCAAGCAAAATAGCCGTGTTTATCAAACATATATGACTGGAGGTGAGCGGAATCTATGGGCAGTCCATTGAGAGTCTTGCATGTGGTGGTTAATATGAATCGAGGCGGAGCGGAAACCTTAATTATGAACCTTTATCGCAACATAGACAGATCGAAGGTTCAATTCGATTTTCTTACATGTAAGAAAGGCGTTTTCGATGAAGAAATTAAAGGTCTGGGTGGAAGAATACACCGAATCCCTTATGTAACGGATATTGGCCATAAAGGATATATCACTTCTTTACAAAAATTCTTTCAGGAAAATCAGAACTATCGAATCGTCCATTCCCACATGGATAAAATGAGTGGTTTTGTGCTGAAGGCGGCGAAACATGCGAAAATTCCGGTAAGGATTGCGCATAGTCATAATACAAACAGTGAAGGGGGAACAGGTGCTAAACTATATAAATGGTATGCGGGGAAGCAAATTTCAGATAATGCGAATGAATTCTATGCCTGTTCAAAAGCTGCAGCGTACTGGCTTTTTAAGAAAGAGGCGAATTCAACAAAAATTCTAAAAAATGGTATTGAACAAAAAAAGTTCACCTTTACGACTTCTATAAGAGAAAAGGTGCGCTCCTCTTTACGAATTGAGAAAAATACATTGCTTATTGGCCACGTAGGGAGATTCTCACTTCAAAAAAATCACATGTTTCTACTTGAGGTTTTCGCTGAATACCGAAAAAATAATTCTCAAGCCAAATTAATGCTGGTGGGTGATGGAGCATTAAAAGAAAAAATTATAGAAAAGACGAGAGAGTTAGATATTGAAGACGACGTCTTATTGTTAGGGGTTCGAACAGACATCCATGAATTACTTCAAGCGATGGATGTATTCGTATTTCCATCTTTTCATGAGGGTTTACCTGTTACTTTGATTGAAGCACAGGGAGCTGGAATTCCATGTGTGATATCAGACAGAATTTCCAATGAAGTGGATATGGGTGTGGGGTTAATTGAGAAATTACCCATAGGTCCTGACAACTTCTCCAGGTGGGTGAATGAAATCGACCTTACATCAAATTACATTCGCCACTCTATTCCTGCTGAAGTGTTAAATAGTAAAGGGTATAACATTAATTATACAGCTAAACACATTCAACAGGAATATTTGCATCTGGGAGGTGTTGGTAGTTGAATCTCCTAACTGTGTTCACTCCGACATATAACCGAGCCTATTGCTTAGATAAATGCTATGAGAGTTTAAAAAAGCAAACCACACAAGACTTTGTTTGGTTGATTATTGACGATGGTTCTTCCGATCATACGGAAGAATTGGTGAAAAGTTGGGTAAAGGAAGGATTTATAAATATTCAATATGTAAAGCAAGAAAATCAAGGAATGCATGGCGCCCACAATACAGCTTATGAGTTAATTCAGACCGAATTAAATGTTTGTATCGATTCAGACGATTATATGCCGGAGGATGCCGTTGAAAAAATAACATCATTTTGGAGGAAATATGGAAATCACTCGGTTGGTGGAATGATTGGTCTTGATTCTTATACGGACCAGAAGATTATAGGAACAAAGCTTCCTGACCATATCAAACGTTCTACGCTTTTTAATCTATATCATAAATATAAGGTCCAGGGTGATAAGAAGCTAGTTTATCGAACAGAACTTACAAAAAAATACCCTTACCCATTATTTAATGGGGAAAAGTATGTTGGATTAGCGTACAAGTACTTCAAGCTTGATGAACAGTATGAAATGCTTTTGTTGAATGAAGTGTTATGTTGTGTCGAGTACTTAGAGGACGGATCGTCGAGGAACATGTTAAATCAATATCGAAGAAATCCAAAGGGTTTTTCCTTTTATCGAAAAGAACTTATGAAATTATCATTCACTGGTCCCACCTTCCAATTCAGGCAATCGATCCATTATGTATCTAGTAGTCTACTGGAAAAAAACTGGCGTTTTATGAGTGAATCACCAAAAAAGTGGTTAACTTATTTGGCTATCTTACCCGGAACTCTATTGTATTTATATATAACGAATAAAACGAAGGATGTCACCTATTGATTGTCGTTCCTTTTGAAAGGAAATGAATATGGCTCAATTATGGATGAACCTTGCGCTGGTATTCAGTTTATCTTATTGTGCAAGATTTGCTGGAGTGAACATACAAACGAAGACAGTCATGCTGCCAAAGCCGAACAAGTTTTTTGTATTATTAGCATTAGCTGCTCTGGTTGTCGTATCTGGATTACGGTCAAATATAGGAGATACGTATTTTTACAAACGAATCTATGAAATAAACGACTTCACATGGGAGTTTATTCAATCACAAAAAGATATTGGTTTTGGAATTTTGCAAGCTATTCTTAAGAACATCTCCAGTGATCCACAACTCATGATATTCACGACTGCTCTTATTACGAACACACTAATTGTAGTAGTGCTTTACAAATATTCCAGACTATTCGAACTAAGTTTATACGTTTATATTACCGGTGGTTTGTTTATCGTATCTATGAATGGTATTAGACAAGTTTTAGCTGCTGCGATAGCTTTCACAGCTTTGAAGTACATTATGAATGGAAATGTGAAGAGGTATATAATGGTCATTCTATTTGCCTCTTTATTTCATCAAAGTGCGCTAGTATTACTGCCTATTTACTTTCTTGTACGTTTTAAAGCATGGTCAAAAGCAACAATTGCTTTATTGTTATTATCCGTTGTTATAGTTATTGGATTTGATCAATTTTCACTAGTATTGTTCAATGCGATAGAAGATACCCAGTATGGTGAATATGAAGAGTTCACTGAAGGAGGAGCTAGTTTATTAAGGGTGATTGTTTTTGGCGCTCCGATCCTATTGGCATATCTCGGAAGGGATAAATTAAGGGAGATTTTCCCTAAGAGTGATTATATCGTTAACTTAACCTTAGTTGGTTTAGTTTTTATGATCGTTTCTACACAGAATTGGATATTCGCCAGATTCTCTATTTATTTTACTTTATATCAATTAATCCTTATCACATGGGTAGTTAAGCTTTTTCGTCCACGGGATGAAAAGCTTATTTATTTTGCCATTATTGTCTTATACTTCGGATATTTTTATTTTGAGAATGTTATAAACTTGAATTTAGAATATCGGAGTGACTATTTATCTTGGTAATAATCTTTAGGAGGTTTGTTTATGACCGTTCTTGTAACAGGTGGCGCCGGATATATTGGCAGTCACACTTGCGTGGAGCTGTTGAACGCTGGTCATGATATTGTAGTGATAGATAATTTCTCCAATAGTCATCCAGAAGCATTGAAAAGAGTAAAAGAAATTACAGGAAAGACTTTTCACACTTATTCCATCGATATATTGGATGAAGATGGTTTAGCACGCATTTTCACAGAGCATGAAATTACTGCTGTGATTCATTTTGCCGGCTTGAAAGCCGTAGGGGAATCCGTTTCTGAACCTCTTTGGTATTATAGCAACAACGTTATTGGGACCATCCTTTTATGTGAAGTGATGAAGAGAAATGGTGTAAAGAATCTGGTATTCAGTTCATCTGCTACAGTATACGGTGAACCTGATACAGTACCTATACCGGAGAATTCGTTATTAAAAACGACAAACCCTTATGGAAGAACGAAGTATATGATTGAAGAAATTCTTAGAGACATTCATTTTGCAGATCCTGAATGGAGTATAGCACTGTTAAGATACTTCAATCCGATAGGAGCTCACGAGAGCGGGAAGATTGGAGAAGCGCCACAAGGAACACCGAATAATTTACTTCCATATATCTCTCAAGTTGCCGTCGGGAAGTTAGGTGAATTGAAGGTTTATGGTGATGATTACCAGACCCATGATGGAACAGGGGTGCGCGACTATATTCATGTGATTGATTTGTCACTAGGTCATGTTAAAGCATTGGAAAAGGTGAAAAGTTCAAAAGGAGTTCATACTTATAACTTAGGTACAGGCCGAGGATATAGCGTTTTAGAAATGGTTAAAGCATTTGAAAAAGCTTCAGGACGTGAAATTTCCTATACCATTTTAGGAAGGCGTCCAGGTGATATCCCTGTATGTTTTGCAGATACGAGCAAGGCTTTTGAAGAGCTTGGCTGGAGAGCAGAAAGAGAAATCAATAAAATGTGTGAAGATACATGGAGATGGCAAAGGAGAAATCCAGAAGGCTATACTTCTATAGAAACAGAGAAACAAACTTCGTTGGAGAAAGAACCGACGAAGTTTTTTGTTACTCATAAACAGGAGAAGGTTCTTAATGAATAAACTAAACGAATTGACACAGACCCATGTGTATCATGTTTTATTAAGTGTTTACAATAGAAGTCATGAATCGAAAGAACTTGACGTAGTCGACATTATCCACGAGATGAAAAAGAAACTCTCTTCTAATATTCAGTCCGTTCATAAAAGGAGTTAATCGTACAATGAAGAGAATGTTAGATTTCGCTATTTCCTTTATTATGATTCTTTTACTGGCGGGTGTTTTCCTGATTGTTAGTTTAACAGTGAAATTGAAAATGGGATCTCCTATCTTATTTAAACAAAAAAGACCTGGTCTGAATGGTAAGCCTTTTGAACTTTATAAGTTCCGGACGATGAATGACCGTAAGGATGGTCAAGGTGATCTTCTTTCCGATGAACAAAGGATGACAGCGGTTGGTGAGTTCTTAAGAAAGTATTCTTTAGATGAGATTCCGCAGCTCCTTAATGTAATGAAAGGGGATATGAGTTTAGTTGGACCAAGACCATTATTACTGGAATATCTCCCTTTATACAATGAAGAACAATCAGTGAGGAATGATGTCAAACCTGGAATAACAGGTTGGGCTCAAATCAATGGAAGGAACGCCATTACTTGGGAAGAAAAGTTCAAATTGGATGCCTGGTATGTAAATAATCGTACTTTGCTGCTCGATTTAAAAATCTTACTCTTAACTTTCTCCAAAGTAATAAAAGGTGAAGGAATTCACCAAGATAACCACGTGAGCATGGAAAAATTTAAAGGATCACAGGATGTGATGTAAATGGAATTGCTGTTGATTGGGGACGGAGGGCACAGCAAAGTCATTCAAGATATCATCCATGCTGAAGGTAAGCACAAGATAATAGGATTACTGGATGATAAATATGAGAAAAAGACAATAAGGCAGCACACCTTCGTAGGACCTCTCGATACTATTTTTGACTTGAATCGAGAAAATGTAGGGATCATCTTAGCTATTGGAAATAATAGAGTTCGAAAAAAGCTGGTCAAGCAATTTCAGATCCATCCGAGTCAGTTTATCACTGTTATTCATCCATCAGCTATCGTAAGCCCATCAGCTAGGATAGGACGAGGAACTGTCATTATGCCGAAAGTGGTCGTTAATGCAAACGCAGTTGTAAGAGATCACTGTATTTTAAATACCGGATCAACGGTAGAACACGACTGCTTTGTTGAGAACTTTACACATTTGTCTCCAGCGGCTACTTTGACTGGTCAGGTGGTTTTAGAAGAAGGAGTGAACATAGGTGCTTCTGCTACTGTTATACCAGGCTTGAAAATTGGCAGTTGGACAATTATTGGAGCAGGAGCGACGGTGGTTGAGAATATTGCGGCGAATCAAACGGCAGTTGGATGCCCTGCCAAGATCATTTCAAAAGCATCAGTAATTTAAAGAGGATGTGTGTAAATGTCTGATTCCAAAATTTTTTTATCTCCGCCACACATGACTGGAAATGAACAGAAATATATTAAAGAAGCATTCGATTCAAATTGGATTGCTCCTGTAGGGAGAAACATTGACTTATTTGAACAAGAGATTGCTCATTATGTTGGGGCTAAGGGAGCCGTCGCTGTCAGTTCAGGAACAGCCGCGATCCACTTAGCTCTTTCTTTATTAGGTGTAAAAAAAGGTGATACAGTATTTTGTTCAAGTTTGACGTTCGTTGCAAGTGCCAACCCTATCATATATCAAGGAGCCGAGCCGGTTTTTCTTGATTCAGAACCAGATACTTGGAACATGTCTCCCCAGGCCTTAGAAAGAGCCTTAATAGAAGCAAAGAAAAAAGGAAATTTACCGAAGGCCATCATTGTCGTCCATCTGTATGGGCAACCTGCAAAAATGGATGAAATCATGGGACTGAGTGAGGTTTATGGTGTTCCAGTTATCGAAGATGCTGCTGAAAGCTTAGGATCCACTTATCAAAAGCAAATGACCGGAACTATCGGCAAATTTGGAGTTTTTTCTTTTAACGGGAACAAGATCATCACAACATCAGGAGGCGGTGCATTGGTGTCAGACGACTTGGAAGCTTTGGACCGCGCCAGGTTTTTAGCTACGCAAGCACGTGACCCTGCGATTCATTATCAACATAGTACAGTTGGTTTCAATTATAGAATGAGCAATATTCTTGCCGGTATCGGTCGAGCTCAAATGGAAGTGATTGTAGATAGGGTTAAAGCGAGGAGAGAAATTTTTAATAGATACCAGCAACCACTCTCTTTTCTTCCAGGAGTCAGTTGTATTCCGGAGTTAATAAATACCGAAAGTAATCGATGGCTGACTGCTCTTACCATTAATGAAGAACTAGCTGGAACAACAAGCTTGCAAATTGTCCGTGAAATGGTGAAACAAAATATAGAAGTTCGTCCGGTGTGGAAACCTCTGCATTTGCAACCTTTATTCAGAGGCAACAACTATTACTCACACCAAGAAGGAGCTAGTATCTCAGATCTTTTGTACACACGCGGTGTTTGTTTACCATCTGGTTCGAGCCTGACGGAAAATGACCAAAGTAGAATCATAGAATGCTTAAGGTATGTAATTGAGCATGCTGAGGTTACAGAAAGAATCGTATGACTCTATATGAAAAGGGATTTTTATAATGATTGGAAAAAATATAATGAAAATCAGAAAAAGGAAGAACCTATCGTTATCAGAGTTAGCTGAGCGGGCGTGTATATCCAAGTCTTACTTAAGCAATATCGAGAGAGAAATCAATCAAAATCCTTCTATATTAATGATCCGAAAAATATCCATAGCTTTAAATGTTGATATCGAAGAAGTTCTTAATTCGAGTAAATCTCTCCAAAATTATTCCTTACCTATCGAGAAAGAGTGGATCGAATTCGTCTATGATTTACAGTCTTCCGGGATGAAAAAGGATCAAATTCAAGAGTATAAAAGTATTATGGAGTTCATCCGGTGGCAGAACTTGCAGCAGAATAAATAACCAATGAAAGGAGTGAACCTTCAATGACCAAACCTATTCGCATCCTCCAGGTGGTGGGAGGGATGAACCGTGCAGGAACAGAGACCATGCTGATGAATTTGTATAGAAACATGGATCGGAAACAGATTCAATTCGACTTTATATCTTATAGTCCAGAAGAGGCGCATTATGATGAGGAAATTAAGCGTCTCGGAGGCAGAATTTTTCACCTTTCACATACTTATTCCATCAAAGAACTTTATCAAATCATCAAAAAAAATGGGCCTTATCAAGCCATCCATTCTCATACCCTGTTTCATTGCGGAATTTCTAATCTTGCTGCATGGTTAGCGGGAATTAAAACGAGAGTTTCCCATGCCCATACCACCCTTGATAAAAGTGATTCGTTGATGCGGAAGATGTATCTATTCTGTATGAGAGGAGCAGTCAGGATATTTTCAACTCATTATTTAGCTTGTAGCGAAAAGGCTGGTTTATATCTATTCGGTAAAAATGCTCCATCTCACCCGAAATATAAATATTTTCCTAATCTTATCAACTATCAAGACTATTGGAAGGTCCACGATGATGAAGTAAAAGCACTGAAAGATGAATTAGACCTTGAGAACAAACTGGTGGTCGGGCATGTCGGGCGTTTTGTGGATGCAAAAAACCATCACTTTCTTTTAGATGTTATGAAGGTTCTCATTCAGAAAAATAATAACATCCAATTGCTTTTAGTGGGAGACGGCGATTTAAAAAAGGAAATCGAAGCAAAAGCTAGAGAATATAAATTAGAAAATCACATTCGATTTTTAGGAATTAGACAAGACATCCCTACACTTCTCCATTGTATGGACGTTTTTGTTTTTCCATCTACTTATGAAGGGTTAGGTCTGGTATTACTTGAAGCTCAGGCAACCGGACTTCCATGTGTGGTTTCCGAAGCGGTTCAACCAGAAGCTGATCTAAACCTTGACTTGATGAAGAAATTGGAATTACATTCCGGTCCTGATTTATGGGCAGAAAAAATCATGGAACAAGTTGGACAGAAAGAAGAGAGCAAGGAGAAAATTCAGGATCGATTCGAGAATCATGAATATAGTGTTCCGCAAGCCGTTCATAAAATAATGAAGATTTACAAACCGACAGGTGGGAAGTTGTATGAAAGACGTATTGATCGCTTCGTATGATATGGAAGTAGGTGGCGTGGAAAGAAGTTTAATCAGCCTTTTGCACAACTTTGATTATGACCAATATAAAGTAGATCTCATGCTATATAGTCATACCGGCGACTTTATGGATTTACTTCCCTCCTCTCCTCATCTAGTAAATGAAATGAAGCCATATAAAACCTTTCGAATGTCCATCCTTCAGACGATGAAAAGTGGACATTTTCTGATTGGCTTGATGAGACTTCTAGCTAAATGTCAGGCAAGACGACACCAATCAGAAGAAAACGGATATAAGCAAATGCAATATATATGGAAATTATTGATACCTTATCTTCCGAAATTCGAAAAGACCTATGATGTAGCCATCAGCTATCTGTGGCCTCATTACTTCGTAGCAGAGAAAGTGAAAGCAAAAACTAAAGTAGCCTGGATCCACACTGACTTTTCAACTGTTGATACGGATGAGAAATTGGATATCGAAATGTGGAACCATTTTGATCATATCGTAGCTGTTTCTGAGGATTGTAAAAAGACTTTTATAAAGAAGTACCCTTCTCTTATCTCAAAAGTTGAAGTTATTGAGAATATAACCTCTCCGGATCTTGTTAAAGAATTGGCTGAAGAGCAAATTGAGAATCCAATGAAAATGGATGAACGCTTCAAACTGGTTACCGTGGCAAGGCTTTCCTATGCAAAGGGAATCGATCAAGCAATTTTGGCATTAAAACACCTGAAAGAACGAGGCTATAAAGATATCGCCTGGTATGTAGTCGGGTATGGGGGAGACGAAGAAGAATTGAGGAAGCTTATCCAAGAACATGAATTAGAAGATGATTTTATTCTTCTAGGAAAGAAAATCAATCCCTATCCCTTTATCAAAGCATCTGATCTATATGTACAGCCTTCCCGATATGAAGGAAAGGCTGTAACAGTAACTGAAGCGCAGATTTTAAGTAAACCTGTCCTAATTACTAAATATCCGACGTCGAGAAGCCAAGTGAATGATAAGGTGGACGGAATCATTTGTGAGAAATCTTCGGAAGGGATCGCTGATGGAATAGAAAAATTGTACTTACATCCATCGACTAGAAATCAATTATCATCACACTGTGAGAAAAAGGATTTTAGCAATCCTGAAGAACTGAACAAATTATATGAGTTGGTATAGAAGGGAGGGAGTCAGGTGGATGCAGAGAAAGTTAGTATAGTTGTTCCAATTTACAAAGTGGAAAAATATATCCACCGGTGTATAAAGAGTATTCTCCAGCAAACCTATACAAATATTGAAGTTATATTAGTGGATGATGGATCGCCAGATAAATGTGGTGATATTGCTGATGAATATGAGAGGCGCGATTCGAGAGTGAAAGCTTACCATAAGGAAAATGGCGGTTTATCCGACGCAAGAAACTATGGAATGTTACATGTAACCGGTGAGTACACCATGTTTGTGGACAGCGATGATTGGTTGGAACTAGAGGCAATTGAGAAGATGGTCTATCATAGCAAGGCCTTCAAAGCGGATGTCATACAATCCGCTTTTTATTATGCCCATGAATCTTATCTGCTCTTTGATCAAAGGTATTATTCCAAAAATGGTGACATTCTTATTCTTGATAATGAAACGCTCATGAGGGAGCTAATAAAAAACGAAACAGTAAAGAATTTTGCCTGGGGAAAGCTTTATAAAACTACCTTGATCAAGGATATACCATTTAAAAAAGGAGTTCTGTTTGAGGACGTATTTTGGGCTCATCAAGTCATGCATAGAGTTAAGCTGTTTATTGTGATCCAGTCTCCTTTATACAATTATTTGCAACGAGAAAACAGTATTGTCGCTACTTACTCGGAGAAAAACTTGGATATTCTGCAAGGATTGAAAGAAAGACACGCTTTTGTAGAAATACATTATCCTTTCTTAAAGAATGATTCATACAAAGTACTCTTAGAAACAGCCCTTATTCATTATAATCTTATATTACTTAGTAGAAAGATCGATCAAGGTCATAGATACCGTAAAGAAATAGAAGAGTATGTAACGGAAAGATATAGGGAGTTTAACAAAGCAACGATTAAAGAGAAGCAGTTGAATTGTCAGCTGCGTTTATTTAAAACAAATCCACATTTGAATATTCTTTATCTCGGAGTTAAGAAATATAGTAGAAAAATTAAAATTTTTGAGAAACAGCATAGACTAGAAAAAATAACCTTAATTAAATTGAAGGGATAGTGTGGTGTTTATATAGTGAAGAGAATTCACGAGAGAAATGATGATAGATTTAACCTAAAAAGAGTAGAAAATAGGGAAGTTTTAGAAGGATCAAAAGTAGAAGAGGTTGATCCTAAATTTTTAATAAATAGTAAACGTTTTGACATCATGGCTAAATATATATATGGAAAATGTGTATTAAATAATATTGAAAGTAAATGGGCCTATAATCTTTATGAGAATCACCTATGGGTATTTAATAGATACGATGAAGATGATGGATCAGGTAAAAAGGGGATTAAAAAATTCGTAAACTCCTATCACAAAACTTTGGAGTCCATAAAAGAAAACGGTTTTGATGAAGAGAAGTCAATAATTCCTGTTGATGAGAATTATGTACCTATAGATGGAGCTCATAGAATAGCAACAGCAGCATTATTAGGGGAAAAAGTAAAAATTCAAAGGTTCAAGGGTTCCCACCAAGGGTATAATTATAAATTCTTTCAGGATAAAGGAATGTTAACTAGATGGTCTGATGAAATGGCTTATGAATATTGCCAAATAAAAGGTAATACTTATATATGGGTAATTAAGCGCAGAACAGAAGATGAAATGAAGATGATAACCAAATATCTAGGTGATGCTGGTGTAGGTATTTATTATGAAAAATTAGTTAAATTTAATAATAAAGTAAAAAAAATTTCAATTTCTAGGAATGAAAAAAAAGACGAATACCTAACTGTATTCTTGCTAGAATTTCCAGAAAAAGCTTCTCTAAACAAGCTTAAAAATGACTTTCAAACCAGATTTAATTGTGGTGTGTATATGTCTAAAACTAAAGATGAAACAAATACATTAAGCCAGAGATTTTTTAAAGGTAATATTTTTAATGATAATAATAGTTATAAAGGTTTAGAATTACAAGTAGATAAGGAATTAATTAAGTATTGTTTAAACAAAGTTTTCAATAGAGGAAAATTGATACTTATAGATCTTAAACAAAATATCAGAACCTCATTAGAGGGGAGGAAGAGGATATAATGAAAAAAAATTTATTGTTTGTTATTGACTCACTAAATTGTGCAGGAGCTGAAAAGAGTTTAGTTACACTATTATCTTTATTGGATTATGATAAATACAATGTAGATTTATTGTTATTTGGTTACGGAGGATCTTTAGAAAAGATAATACCAAGAGAAGTTAACTTACTTCCTCCCCTAAGGTACACCGATTTTAGTTCTTTAAGTTTTCGAAAAGCCATAAATACATCTTTGCAAAACTCAGAGTATAATATGATGTATGCTCGGTTAAAATATTCTTTTTTAGTGAGAAAGAAAAAAAGTCTTCGTAATGTTGTAAAAGCTCGAATGTATTGGGAAAGTGTCTCAAGGGTAATAGACGAGAGGAAAAAAGAGTATGATACTGCTATTGCATATGCGCAGGGTGTACCAACTTTTTATGTTGCTGAAAAAGTTAAAGCTAGGCAAAAGCTCGCTTGGGTGAATATCAGTTATAGGATGGAAGAAAAAGATAAGGAATTCCAGACGGAATATTACGATAAGTTTGATAAAATTGTTGCGGTATCGGAAACCACAGAAAAAGTTTTTAAGGAAACTTTCCCTAATTACTCTTATAGTATTAAAGTGATCTACGATATTAATAATGAAAAATTAATAACCAAGATGGCTGAGGAAGAACAACCATATAAAAATGATAGTCAACCTTTAAGAATTCTTACGATAGGAAGGTTAGATTATCAAAAAGGATACGATATAGCTTTAGAAGCTTGTGAAAAATTGAAGCAGAGAGGTGTTAACTTTAAATGGTATGTTTTGGGCAAAGGACCATTACAAAGAGATATAGTAAAAGCTATTAACGACAAAGGATTGGGAGACTATTTTATATTGTTAGGAGTAAAAGCTAATCCCTATCCTTATGTAAAAAATTCTGACATTTATGTGCAAACTTCTAAATTTGAAGGTTTTGGTCTTGCTATTGCAGAAGCGAGAATGCTAAATGTTCCTGTGGTTACCACTAGGTTTGATGCCGTTTATAATCAAATGATCCACGGGAAGAATGGCTTGGTGGTTGATATGGATGGCCATAGTATTTATGAAGGAGTAATGAAGTTAATAGAAAACCCTTCACTTAGGAAACAAATTATAGAATATCTAAAAGAAGAGAAAAAAGGAAATACGGAGGAACTAGAGAAATTTTATGATTTAATAAGTTAACTTGAGGTGGTGGAGGGATGAAAAAAAGAGTATTATTCATGGTAATCAATATGAATATTGGCGGTACTGAAAAAGCATTACTTAATAAGATAGCTGAGATGCCAAGTGATCAGTATGATATAACAGTTTTAATGTTAGAAAAAAAAGGCGAATTATTGAAATATATCCCTGAACATGTTCATATTGATGTTCTAGATAATTATTCAAATATTAAACCTATAATCAATACCCCACCACGAGAATTAATTAAAAAGGGTATAAAGGCAGGGAATATTGTTAATGGACTAAGCTTTTCAGTGATATACATTTTATCTAAATTCTTGAATAATAATAATTTACTTATGAAGTTTGTATTGAAGGACATTAAGAATTATAAAGGTACTTATGATCAAGCAATAGCTTATGCAGGGCCAATGGACCTCATAAGCTTTTTTATATTGAATAAAGTAAGAGCTACTGAGAGAATTCAATGGATTCATTTTGATGTGACAAAAATTGGGTTCAATAAAGGTTATGCTGAAAAAATATACAGTAATTTTGATAGAATTCGTGTAGTTTCAGAAGAAGGTAAAAGAAGCCTTCTAAAAGTGGCACCAGGATTGAAAGAGAAAGTTCTGGCCTCTCCTAACCGAATATCAGAGACGAAGATTAAAGAAATGGCAAGTGAAAGCACAGGGTTTCAGGATAATTATAATGGTTTCAGGATACTAACTGTTGGTCGTTTAAGTTATGAAAAAGGACAAGATTTAATAATAAAGGTAGCTGCGGATCTAAAAAGAACTGGATTTAAAATTAGGTGGTATTGCATTGGTGAGGGGAAAGCAAGAGAAGAATATGAAGAATTAATAAAATTATATGGACTGCAGGAAGACTTTATATTATTGGGAGCAACTTTAAATCCTTATCCATATATGAAAGAGTGTGACCTATATGTACAACCCTCTAGACATGAAGGGTACTGTTTAACACTAGCTGAAGCGAAAGTCTTTAACAAACCCATCGTCAGTACTAACTTTACAGGAGCATATGAACAGTTGGACCAAAGGAAAAACGCAAGGGTTGTGAACTTTGATGAACTTGAAATGAATGAAAACATAATTATGCTACTAAAAAACATTAACAAAGTTTATCAGTTGTTTTAGAGACAAGAAAAAACTTATCTAAATCTGGATACATTAAGAAACGTAGCGGCTACTTTCGCACTCCAAAAGTTATGTTAGGAGATAAATTATAAAAAGTGAATACTTTTAATAAAGATATTTATGAATATATGGTGATATTAAATGGTATTAACATTAGAAAATTATTCATAAGAGGTAAAAAATAGTCTAAGAAAAATACTTCAATAATATTAATTAGGTGGTCTGTTATGAAAAGAATATTAGTGGATGCGTATTACTACCTTAATCTAGGAGATGACCTCTTCTTAAAAATTCTATTTGATAGATATCCAAATGTACAATGGGATTTATTAACTCCCTATAAAAAATATGAATTGGTTTTTAAGGAATATCGTAATGTCAAAATAATTAAATCATTAAGTCAGAAAATTATTAATCGAAAATATAATTTGTTTAAAAAGATTAACGATAACTTTTTTGATTATAAAAAATACGACGCCTATGTGAATATTGGTGGGTCGATTTTTATGGAGAGAGAAGGTTGGGAAAATAATATACAAAGCAGAAAGAACATTCCATTAAGATTTAAAAAGAATGGAAAAAATACTTTTATTATCGGATCTAACTTTGGTCCGTTTGAAAGTAAATCATATATAGAACAACATAAAGAATTATTTAAATATTTTGATGATATATGCTTTCGTGATTTTTATTCTTACAATCTTTTTCATAATCTAAATCAAGTTAGAGTTGCACCTGACGTGGTATTTTGTTTAGATACTGATGGTTTCTATTCTAAAGAGGAAAAAAGCGTAGGTTTTTCCTTAATAGATTTACAAAATAGGAGTGGTTTAAGTGAATATCAACAACATTATGAAAATAAGATTATTGAGTTTATAGAAGAGTATCTGAAAAGAGACTATAAAATCAAATTATTCTCTTTCTGCAAAAACGAGGGAGACCTATATGCTATAAATAGAGTACTTAATATGATGAACACCGTTCGAAGACATAATATTAAAGTTATTAAATATGAAGGAGATATTAATTATTTCCTTAAAGAATATAAAAGTTGTAAAACCATAATAGGAACTCGTTTTCATTCAATAATATTGGCACTGATATTTAAACAAAATGTATTTCCAATAGTATATAGCGATAAAACATTTCATGTTTTAGAAGATTTAAATATGACAGATCATTATAGTTATATTAAGAATGTTAACGATTTACGTGTAAAGGAAGTTATTAGAAATATTCATGATAACACTCTCAATAATGAAAATACTTTAATTTCTGCTGAAGGACAATTTAAAGGTTTAGATAATTTGTTAAAGGAATCCTGAATCATAATATATTATAATTAGTAAGTGTAACCCATATTTGTTACTAAAAATCAGTGATGGGAGTAAATGACAAGCATTAACATAGAATGATGGACAAAGTATTCTATACAGGAGTAACTGACATGGAGGTCCCTGAATAAAAGGTTACAGCTTATTCATTAATTTATGTAACTTAAACAAGAGGAGAAGGATATGAAACCTTTAATAAGTATTATAGTTCCAGTATATAATTCCGAATATTTTATCGGAAATTGCATTGAATCTATTCAAGCTCAAAAGTTGAAGGATTTTGAACTACTGCTAATAAATGATGGTTCAACAGACAACAGTGGGGAAATTTGTGAGAAGTATAGACTGGAAGATATAAGAATAAAGGTGTTTCACAAAAAAAATGGTGGTGCAAGCTCCGCGAGGAACCTGGGTATAAGAATGTCATCAGGAGAGTATATAGGCTTTGTAGACAGTGATGACGTAATTAATGAGGGAATGTACTTTAAGATGTATGAATCTATTAAAATAAATAATGCGGAAATAGTAGCGTGTGGCTATAAAGAGATTAGCGACTTTACAAAAGAAACAAAAGATTTTCTAACTCCACTTAACCATAAAGATGTAATAATTGGTGATGAGATTAAAAGAGAATTAGAAAAATTATTAGTTCAAAACAAAATTTTAGGTTACTCAAGTCTCTGTAATAAATTATATAAAAATAGTCATATAAAGAAAAATGGTTTATATATTAGTGAGAATATAAGTATTGCGGAAGATCTTTGCTTTAATATAAATGCTGTAGCTCAGGCGAATTGTATCTGTTCTATTAACGAATCCTTATATACTTATAGAAGGGTAAACCCAAAAAGTATCATGAATAGTAGTAATTCGTTATGTTTACATATAGATGCTAGGAAAGAGATTTTAAAAACATTAAAGAAAAATCACATTACTAATAATGTTTATGAGAAATGTTTAAGATACGAAAATTATAGAACTGTGGCGGATTATATTAGTGAATTTAAAAAAATTTCATATTCTAAAAATACTCGGAAAGATAAAATCATCAAATTATATAGATTAATTCACCATCCTTACTTTATAAAAGCTCTTAATAATTATAATCAATCACTTTTTTTGAGAAAAGCTAAAGTTATAATAGTCATGATAAAAAGCTATCTGGTATTAGAAAGAATATTTGTAAAACCTAAGAATTACAACATGAAAAGGAGCTGAGGGTAATTTCTATAGATATTAGTATAATTGTTCCTGTATTTAATGTAGAGAAATATTTAAGTAAATGTATAGAATCTATATTAGCTCAGAAATTTACTAATTTTGAATTGATTTTGGTCAATGATGGATCTAAAGATCGTAGTGGTACTATATGTGATCATTACGCTTCTCATAATAAAAAAGTAAAAGTTTTTCATACTGAAAATCGTGGCCAAGCAGCTGCGAGGAATTTGGGATTAAGAAAGGCTAGTGGAGAATATATAGGGTTTGTAGATAGTGATGATTGGATAGAAAGCAACATGTTTAGTTTACTATACAAGCAGAGCTCAAAAAATAAATCTGACATTTCTATTATAGGAATTAGAGAAATTGATGAAAATGGTAGGCAACTAAGCGAGTATATACCAAAAGAAATTACTTTCCGAGATATACTTCAGAGAGCTTACCCCTGCAATAAACTTTTTAAAAAGGAATTGTTTATTAATAACAACCTTTACTTTAAGGAAGGTAGATATTATGAAGATTTAAATCTTATTGCTAAGCTATATATTAAATCAAACCACATTAGTTTAATTGATGAAATTTCTTATAATTATTTAAAAAGAAGTGACTCAACTACATCCACAAGAGATAATAGAATCTTAGATAATTTATGGGCTTACACAGAAATTAAAAATTATTTAATAAATGAGGGTTTATACAAAGAATTTGGTAAGGAATTTGAAGAAGGTATTAAATATTTTAGAGTTTATTATATTAAATTGCTATATGACTATCCTACTTCTTTTTTCTTTAAAAACGCATTTCGGTTTATTAAAGATTTTGAAAAAATTGGTGGTTTTGGAAATTTGAACTATATTAAGCTATTCAATAAACATATTATTTATTGTTTTTATAAAAGTTGTTTTAGGATCAAGAAATACACTTTTAAGATACTAAGGTGAAAGGCGTGAATTATATGTTAGAGACGGTGAAAAAAATACTTATGCTCTTTAACAAAAGAGAAAAGAAAAAACTTACTATTTTATTTATTATGATGATAATGGCCGCTCTTTTAGAGACATTAGGAATAGGTCTCATTATTCCATTTGTAGGAATCATCACTAATCCTGATCAGATACAAAATCAAGCAATACTTAATAATATTTATAATACGTTAAATTTCCAATCACATACATCCTTTGTCGTTTTTGCAGTGGGGGTATTTCTCTTTGTTTTTTTAGTGAAAAATCTATATTTACTTTTATTCCAATACTCCCAATTTCGAGTTATTTTAAACCAACAGGTTAAATTATCAAGAATACTGTTTAAAGAATATTTAACTAAGCCTTATACCTTTCATTTGCAGCGCAATACGTCAGACTTACTGCGAAATGTGAATGGGGAAATATCTAAAGTTTTTCAAGGGATTATTATGTCTAGCTTTCAATTGTTTACTGAACTACTAGTAATTACTTGTATCCTGATTTTGTTATTTATCACATCTCCTATAGCAACTCTTTCTGCTTTCATCCTCTTAGGTGGGGGCGTTTTAATTTTCTTTAAATTCTTCCGTAAAAAAATATCAACATTGGGTAAAGAACAACAAAAGGTAAGCGGATTAATGATTAAATGGATAAATCAAGGTCTTGGTGCTAGCAAGGTGGTGAAGGTATCTGGTAAAGAAAACTTTTTTATCAACGCTTTTACTAGACAGAGTCAAATAAAAGCCAACAATAGCCGGTATATGAAAATGCTAGAACAAGTACCAAGGTTATTTATTGAAACATTATTAGTTTCAGTAGTTTTAATTACCATGGTTATTATTGTTATACAAGGAAAAGATACTACAGAACTCATTTCTACGATGGCGCTGTTTGCTATGTCCGCATTTCGCCTAATGCCTTCAATCACTAGAGTAGTCGCAATGATTACTTCCATCAAATATAGTCAACCTGCTTTGTCAGTCATATATAATGATTTGTATTCTGATGAAGACACATTCTCAGATGTAATAACAAAACCAACCAACTTTTTTATCAATAAAGGTGAAAAAACTTTTAAAGATTCTCTACAAGTTGATAATGTTTCCTATAGATATCCTGATCAGGACGTTTACTCAGTAAAAGATGTTTCTCTAACCATACCAATTGGAGAATCTGTAGCATTTATAGGTGAGTCCGGAGCCGGGAAAACGACAATTGTTGATATCATATTAGGTTTGTATACCCCGGAAAAAGGAAGGGTGCTTGTAGATGGAAAAGATTTAAATACTCAAAAGTCTATGTGGCAACAAAAAATTGGATATATTCCACAATCTATATACCTGTCAGATGATTCTATAAGGGGAAATATTGCATTTGGCATAGAGAGTGGAGACATAAATGATGAAGAAGTTTGGAGAGCATTGGCTCAGGCACAATTAAAAGAGTTTGTTATGGAACTTCCTCAGCAATTGGACACTAAAGTAGGCGAGAATGGAGTTAGATTATCAGGAGGTCAAAGACAAAGAATAGGTATTGCCAGGGCATTATATCACAACCCTGAGATATTATTTATGGATGAAGCCACATCCGCTTTGGATAATAATACAGAATCGGAAATAATGAAAGCAATTGATGGTTTAAAAGGAGAGAAAACCTTAATTATTATTGCTCACAGGTTAAGCACCATTAAAAATTGTGATCTAGTTTTCGAAATGAATAAAGGCGAACTTGTATCTATAGAAGATCATAGAAGGAAAAAGTCAATTATGTAGATGAATAATATAGATATATGCTGATTATCTCGTAAAGGAGAAACGGATGGAATTCTCAAAAAATGATATTAAAATTCTTCAAGGGGTAGCTATCTTAATGATGCTAGCTCTTCATTTATTTGCAAGAAAAGATGTAGGGGGTCTATACGAAACTTTTCCTTTATTTAATGATGTACCACTTGTATATTACTTTGGTTTGTTTGGGGATGCTTGTGTTCCTATTTACTTATTTGCAAGTGGATATGGATTATATATAACAATGAATAAGAGTGTATCTAATAGCAGTAAAAACCTAAGAAGGATAGTTCAATTACTTATAAGATTTTGGGTGATATTATTCACGTTTTTAGGGATAGGTCTAATTATGGGAAATATGCAGGCATTTTCAGGAGGGTTTTATGAATTTTTCCTGAATTTTTTCTTATTATCTAATTCTTATAATGGTGCATGGTGGTATCTGCAAACCTATACTATTCTTATTATATTGAGTCCCTTCCTATTTAATTTTATTAAAAAGCATAACCCTTGGTTGGTAGTCATGGTATCTGGTCTGATATATCTTTTAGCTTATATCCAACGTATTAAGCACGTAATTGATTTTGGTGATAATAGTGTAGTTAATATAGTTGTAAATGCCTTAGTATTAGTTGGTACGTCTCAATTTGCGTTCTTAGCCGGAGCCATATTTGCTGAGAAAAAAATATATTCATGGTTTACTCGGCAACTTCAAAAGCTCAAAAGAAAAAATACTTTATGTATATTAGGGATAGTATTGTTGATTATCATTCACTCCATTTATGAATCTATGATTATTGCTCCTTTAACAGCTATTAGTTTTATTTGTCTGTTTAGTGCCATGGATAAATCCAAATTTTTAAGAAAAGTTTTAACCTATTTTGGTGTTCATTCCACAAACATATGGCTAACACACATGTTCTTTTACATGTCGATGTTTCCTGCAATAGTATTTGCGCCTAAATATCCCATCCTCATATATATGTTGTTAATTGTTCTGTGCTTGGTTACTTCGTATCTTATTAATCTTATATATAGTCCTCTTCAGCAGCTTATCGATAAACATTGGAAAAAAGATATAAACCTTATTCCTAAGAGGAGAAAATACCAGACCACTAATGTCGGTTGACGTATTTTGGAGAAATCGTAAGAAAATTCAATAATGATATTGCGTTCTTTAAGAAAGTATAGTATGTTCTTTATATAGAACTGTATTAGTTAAAGTCTTTTATCATAAATAAGGGACGTTTATTTTTTATTATAACGTTCTTTATTGAGAATTTAAATTCGTTATTCAAGTGAAAATATAAAAGAGGGATTATATGAGTGCGATTCTAGGGGTTGTCAGTATTAGCAATGATAAGACCATTCAAGCAGATCAGTGTAATTTAATGATGGATACATTAAATCAATATCCCTGTGACGATAGGCAGACATGGGAAGAAGATCATGTGTTCTTTGGGTGTCATCATCAATGGATCACGCCTGAATCTGTGAAAGAAAAGCTGCCGTTTCATGACCATGAAAGAAAACTTGTAATTACAGCTGATGCTATTATTGATAACCGTGAAGAGTTGCTTGAAATTCTACAAGTTACAAAAGCAAGAAGGAATATACCTGATAGTCAATTAATCTTATTAGCCTATCAAAAATGGGGTAGGGATTGTCCGAAGCACTTAGTAGGAGACTTTGCATTTTTAATATGGGATGCACGTGAAAGGAAGTTGTTTGGGGCAAGGGACTTCTCTGGAGCTCGAACTTTATATTATCACTATTCCGATAATGTTTTTAGTGTGTGCACTACTATAGAACCAATAAAAGAAAGATTTAATTGTAGGACATTAGATGAAGGTTGGATAGCGGAGTATTTAGCAATAACAGGGACGATTGACACTTTAGATGCTCATTTAACTCCTTACAAAGATATAAAACAGATTCCCCCATCGCATTCTATCACTGTTAATCAAGATGGATTAGAGCTTGAAAGGTACGTGTATTTATACCCTGTGGAGAAGCTGAAGCTTAAATCCAGTGAGGAATATGTAGAGGCCTTTCAAGAAGTATTTAAAAAAGCGGTAGATTCAAGGTTACGTTCTATAAAGAAGGTAGGGTCCCAACTAAGTGGCGGATTGGATTCTGGAGCAGTGGTGGCTTTTGCTGCAGATACTTTATTTAAAGAAAACAAATCATTAGATACTTATAGTTATATTCCTCATAAGGATTTTGAAGATTTTACACCAAAGCAATTAGTTCCTGATGAAAGGCCCTATATAAAATCCACAGTTAATCATATACCAGGTATAAACGATCATTATTTAGATTTTCAAGGAGAAGACTCTTATTCTATTATTGATGATTTAATAGATACAATGGAAATGCCTTATAAATTTTTTGAAAACTCCTTCTGGTTAAAAGGGATTTATGAATATGCTAGTCGTAATGGAGCGGGGGTACTCTTAAATGGAGATAGAGGAAATTTCTCTATATCATGGGGGCCGGCTTTGGATTTTTACTCGATATTGTTTAAGAAAATGAAATGGTTACAGCTCTATCAGGAGTTAAATAGCTACAGTCATAGAGTAGGTGGGGCAAGGATCAGATTGTTGCCCGAAATTGTGAACATTGGATTCCCAAAGCTAAAGTTATTAACAAAGCAAACAAGCTCTTCATCAACCAATAAGTTTATCAATGAAAATTTTGCGGAGCGAATGAAAGTATATGATTATTTTTCCGGAAGAGGGATTGACCGTTCTGGGTGGTTGAATTCATCTAACTCATATGAAGCTCGAGAAAGTATTTTTTCTAATATGTACCCTTGGAATACAGGGAGTACATTAACTACTAAATTATCTTTAAAGCATAGTTTATGGAAGCGTGATCCTTCGAATGATCTTAGAGTTGTCCGTTTTTGCCTTTCGGTGCCAGATGATCAATTTATCCAAAAGGGTATGGATAGAGCGTTAATAAGACAGGCGACTAAGGGTTTTTTACCAGATCAAGTACGCTTGAATCAAAAGAGTCGAGGAGCTCAGGGTGTAGATTGGCTCCATAGAGTGAAACCGCACTGGAACTCTATCGAAAATGAAATTAACGAATTAACAAAAGATAAAGCAATGCAAGAGTATGTCAGTGTTGAAACTATAGAAAAAGCCTTAGAAATAACAAAAAATGAAAAGAATATTACCGCAATAAGCTCAAATTATAAAGTATTGATGAGAAGCTTAATATTTTATAGATTTATGAAAAGAAATTATTGAGAGGAGGTGATAAATATGAAGAAAGAATGGACTTGTCCTAAATTAGATGAATTAAATGTTACAGAAACGATGCTTGGTCAAGAAGGAGACCATCTTGATAATGACTTCCCAGAAGGCACTCATAGAGGTGATCTTACCTTTAGTTAATGGTCATACGTAAAGGCGTACATTAATTATTAAAAGCCCCCTAGTGCAAGATAAGGCTAGGGACTTTTAATAGTTAAAAATCTTTACTTCGAGAAAGGCGTTGAGATATGAAGGAAACTTTCTCTTACCAAATTTTTGGTTTGAATATATCTAGTGATTTTGAGTTATTTAATAGAAGTTTACAGATTAATGGTACTCCCGCTATACAAGTTGAAGAATTGGATTTAGTAGACAAACGGTTAAAGGAATTAAAAGAAGCTCAATATTATAAGATTGAAAGAAATTCTGCTTTATTTTATATCCCTGATGTAGCTATTTTCTTAGTAGAGAATGGAAGAAACATTTATTATACTTCACTGACTAGTAAGCGAAGGGATCACATTCCGTTATACATCCTTGGCACTTGCATGGGAATCATCCTTATGCAAAGAAGAATACTCCCCTTACACGGCAGCGCTATTTCCATCGACGGAAAAGCCTATGCCATCGTCGGAGATTCCGGAGCAGGGAAATCAACCTTAGCTTCAGTATTTCTAAAAAGAGGACATAAATTATTAAGTGATGACGTCATCCCAGTCTCGTTTTCTGAGGAAGGTGTCCCAATGGTGACGCCAGCTTATCCGCAACAAAAGCTATGGCAGGAGATTATGGATCATTTTGGTTTAGAGTCTAGTGGGTATGAGCCGATTATTGATAGGGAAACGAAATTTAAGGTGCCTGTGGTGGATCAATTTGAGGAACGTCAGCTGCCACTAGCTGGAGTGATTGAATTGACGAAGTCGGAAGACGATCAGATTTATATGGAACCAATTCAGGATTTATATCGATTCAGTACTTTGTACAACCATACGTATAGGAATTTTATTATTCGTCGGGCCGGTCTTATGGATTGGCATTTTAGCACCTCATCCAGGATCTTGCCACATATTGATATGTTTCATATGAGAAGACCAGTTTCGCAGTTTACTGCCAATGAATTGGCGGACAAGATTTTAAGTGCCATAGGTAAGGAGGAATCAGTAGTATGAGTCAATCAGTAGCTTTGATGAAAGTGGTCCAGCAAAAGGAAGGGCAGATTGTGAGTGATATGGATGGAGAGCGCGTGATGCTCAGCATTGAAAATGGAAAGTATTATAATTTAGGAGAGCTTGGCGGTGAGATATGGGACAGGATTGAAGAACCGAAAGCTGTCCGTGATTTAATTGAAGATTTGTTGGAGACTTACGAGGTGGAGCGGGGCATGTGTGAAGAACAGGTCCAATCGTTCCTTAACCATTTAAAGGAAGAGAATTTAATAGAAGTGAAAGCGAAGGCTTCAGAATAACAGTCTTGGAAAGGAATTAAGCTCATGAGGAAATGGATGACTTTTTTGTCCTTGAGTAAGGAATCGAAAGGGTTGTTGCTGGAGTCTTATTTTTATTTAGGTTGGGCGAGAATTCAAAAACGCCGGCCATTTTCTGAGTTAGCTCCTTCCCTGGGAGAATATATGAAGGAAACGGGTAAGGAAAAAGAGGCTACAGACCGTAATACAGTAGCGAAAGTTTCTCAAGCTATCCATATCATGAGTAAGTACACGTTGTGGGAGAGTCGCTGTCTTGTTCAAGCATTGGCGGCAATGAAAATGCTTGAAAAAAGAGGCGTCGAACATACTCTTTACTTGGGTACGGCAAAAGAGGATAGCGGAGAGATGGTCGCTCATGCCTGGTTGAGGAGTGGTCCTTATTTTGTCACAGGCGCGAAGGGAATGGAGCGCTTTACTGTTGTCAGTACCTTTGCGAAGCAGTTAGGAGGTGAATCCCTTGAGCAGAGATACAACTCTTCAATTAGCGAACGTACCTAAAGAGGTTCATTTAATTATTCAGTTGCTTAAATCAGAAAAACAACAAGAGGTTGATGACCTCTCGGAAGAATGGTTTAAGGAAATCGATTGGCAATTATTCATCAAACAGGCGATGCATCATCGACTGTATCCGTTGCTGTATTCCAAAGTAAAAATGGTCGGTGCGGAACGTATTCCTGAGTTTGTGGAAGAAAAACTTCGTGTTGAATATAAGCGTAATACTTTTCAAATGTTGCAATTGAGTGGCGAGATGGAGCGTATGAGTCGTTTGTTCTCATCTCATAACATTCGGTTGCTTTTTTTGAAAGGCCCGATGCTATCACATGAGCTTTATGGGGATGTTTCCTTAAGGACATCGGGGGACTTGGATGTGATGATTCCATTAAATGACCTCGAAAGGGCAGAGGAGCTTCTGGCAAGCCATGGGTATCAAAAAGATGATTATATCGAGACCGTGTTAGCAGATTGGAAGTGGAGACATCATCATGTCACTTACTATCATCCACAAAAGAAAGTGAAAATCGAGCTTCATTGGCGTTTGAATCCCGGTCCGTGTAAAGAGCCTGGATTTGAACATTTATGGAAGCGGAAGGATATAAGCTCGATCTCAAAAACCCCCATCTACATACTGGGGAAAGAAGATTTATTTTTGTTCTTGGCTGCACATGGAGCGAGGCACGGGTGGTCCAGATTACGGTGGTTGGTAGATATGGACCGATTGGTGAAAGTACCAATGGACTGGAAGCATCTCCGCCAACTATTGAATCAATATCACTTCCAGCACGTTGGAGCTCAAGCTCTTTACCTATCCTCTGTCCTTTTGGGCACCCCTGTTCCATTGGACATGCCCATAACGAAAAAGTCTCGTACATTGGCGCAGCAAGCCGTTTTCTACTTAGAGTCTATGGTCAACCTTCATTCAGAACCTTTACCTCAAGAGATTGCAGATTATCACAAACGTCATTTATTTTCATTGATGTCATCGAATCAGAAATTCTTTTTTATACTGAGTTTTTTGTATCCTTATCCTGAGGATGCTGAGCTTTTGCCATTGCCTAAAAGACTTCACTTTTTATATTTTCCGCTGCGACCATTTCTGTGGGGGTGGAGGAAGACAAGGAAACATGCAATCACATAGGGGGACGCGAGATAATGAAGTATGTTCTCTATTTTTTGAAGGAGATCAATAGCTATTCAGGAAAAGTCTTATATATTAATTTATTTGCCATGACTATCATCGGGCTTCTTGAGGGTGTGGGCATCTTACTACTTGTCCCTTTAATTAGCTTGAGTGGAATTGTGGATTTAGGCACACAAGGCTTGCCTTTTATGGATGCTTTTCAGTTCGTCGAACAAATTCCGCCTGAAATTGGACTTCCATCGATCCTTTTATTTTATGTAGGAATTGTTATTGCTCAAAATTTACTTCAACGAAAGATAACAGTAAGAAATGCAGTGATCCACCAAGGGTTTATGAGGCACTTGCGATTGAAAACGTATGATTCACTTCTTCATGCGAAATGGCATTTTTATTTGAATACTAGAAAATCCGACTTAGTGAATATTATGACAGGGGAAATTGCTCGAGCCGCCAGTGGTACCCAGTCTTTTTTACAGTTTGCAGCATCTTTAGTTTTCACGTTGATTCAAGTGGGGCTCGCGTTCCTTTTGTCTCCTAATATTACAACCTTCGTCATTACCTGTGGCTTTATTCTTATTCTTTTTAACCGGAAGTTTTTGAAGCGTTCTCTTGAATTGGGAAATCGCAGTTATAGTTTGAACCGGCAATACCTTTCTGGAGTAACGGACCAGATGAATGGTATGAAGGATTTGAAGAGCAATACGCTTGAAGAATCAAGGAGTCGTTGGTTCGATAGAATTACCAAAGGAATGCAGGATGAACAGGTGGAATACACGAAATTGAAAGCGACCTCCAGGCTGTACTATAAAATGGCATCTGCTGTTTTGATCGCTGCGTTTATTTTTATTGCAATTCAATTATTTAATGCTCAAGCCGGGCAATTGATGTTAGTGATCGTCATTTTCTCTCGATTATGGCCGAGGGTTACAGGAATTCAAGCCTCTATGGAGCAAATCGCAAAAGTCATCCCCTCCTTGAAAGCAGTCAATGAATTAAGGAATCAAAGCGAGCAGGACCGTGAATTTCTGGAAGAAAATCAATGGAATGACCCATTGGAGGTGAACGAAGCCATCCAGTGCCGCAACCTTTCTTTTCGTTACAAAAAGGAGAGCCATTATGCTCTTAAGGATATTAATATAGACATTCCCTCTAATCAAATGACGGCTTTTGTCGGGCGCTCAGGAGCGGGGAAGAGTACATTAATTGATATGCTGATGGGGTTGAATCACCCGGACCAGGGAGAGGTCCTTATTGATGGAGAGCTGATTACGGATCAAAAAATCCGTTCCCTTCGAAAAGCCATTAGTTATGTACCTCAAGATCCATTTCTTTTTAATGAAAGTATTCGAGATAATTTGGAACTAGTCGATCCGAATGCGAGTGAAGAAGAGATATGGGAAGCTTTGGAGTTTTCATCCGCAGCAGAATTCGTACGGAAGTTACCTCAAGGACTTGATACACTCATTGGTGATCGTGGAATCAAGCTTTCCGGAGGAGAACGTCAGCGCTTAGTGTTAGCCCGCGCGATCTTAAGAAAACCATCAATTCTCATTTTAGATGAAGCAACGAGTGCGCTGGATTCTGACAATGAGAAGAAAATACAAGAAGCCATTGAACAATTGAAAGGAAAAATGACAATCATAGTTATCGCCCACCGATTGTCAACCATCCGAAATGCAGACCAGGTTATTGTCTTAGAAGAAGGAGAAGTAGTGCAAAAAGGGGAGTTTCAGCAACTGGCTAATGATAAGAAAAATGTCTTCAGTCATTTGTTGAGTAATCAAATGAAAGTCGTTCATTAAAAAATTTTTGAAGTGCCGTTCTTTATTAAGAATAGATAGGAGAAAAGAGAAAATCATTCTCTTCTTTCACGATCGTTTCATAATCTATAGGTCTAGTATTAAACTGAGTAACACCGATTAACTATAGGGCAAACCTATCTCCAGCTTTTTATTGTAATACGAAATAGTTCCATGATTAATGCAAAGATGCTGAACGGAAGACGTGCGGAGGGAATGGCAAAATGAAAACATTGTTTGTTATAGTCATATTTGTACTTACTTTATGCATCATTTTAGTCATTCCTTATACAATTTGGGATAACAAAAGAGTGAAGATCGTGGAAGAAGAGGTTACTATTGAAGGTTTATCAGCTCAGTTGAATGACCTGAAAATCTTGCAAGTATCAGATCTTCATGAAAAATCTTTTGGAGCCAAGCAAAAGAAACTGATTGATAAGGTTAATGCAGTCGATTATGATGTCATCCTTTTTACAGGAGACATGATGGATGGAATCGCGAGTTCGAACGAAGCCCCTTTTTTTAATTTGATTGATGGAATTGACAATAAAGAACATGCTTACTATGTCGCAGGGAATACAGACCCTTCTAGTTATGAAGTCGAGGGAGACTCACTGGTAAGAAGTTCTTTTATTAGAGAAATGGAGCAACGAGGAGTGCAGCTTCTTGAATCTTTAGAAGTGCTTAAGTATGGAGGGGAAGAACTTAGGATTATTGACTTTGAACTATCTGTTTTAAAAGCTGAACATGGATTTGTGGTTGCAAATGGAAGAGTAAAGCCCAGGCACTCCCGCACCAAACCATATATCGAATATCATAATCAATTATTGCAAGAACTTGCTCAAGAACTGGATATTGAGAATAATAAGGGTCTGACGGTAGCTATCAATCACTATCCTGTTTCTGATCCTCGTATTGATCAGTTGAAAAATACTTCTTACTATAATTTGAGAGACTATGATTTAATTATAGCTGGTCATTATCATGGAGGACAAATACGCCTCCCTTTAGTAGGTGCACTATTTATTCCCGAACCCTGGTATGCAAATGGAGGAATACTTCCACCGAATAATCGTGTGAAAGGGCTGTGGGAATATGAAGGAATTAAACAGTATGTAAGCACTGGTCTAGGGAGCAGTAATGCGATCGGCTTTTTGAATTTTCGTTTGTTCAATACTCCGGAAATAAACGTCATCACTTTTAAAAGGGGTTAGTATTCTATGTGAGTCGGTTTATATCAGAGGAAGAGAGGGTTATAAAATAGATTGAATGTGCTATGACTGTCACTGGGATTAAAAAATAAAAATAACCCAAATAAGAGGTTTAATGACCTGTTATTTGAGTTATATAGAACGGTAGATATTTTTTTAGTCTAATGCACGATACAAGAAAGCACTGAATTCAGCTCTTGTTGCTTCTTCATTAGGTCGGAATGTGTTGTCAGCGTATCCTGTAGCGATAGAATTGTCAGCTAATGTGTACACATCATCATATGCCCAATGAGAAGATTTGATATCTTTAAAGCTGTAAGAACTGCTTGTACTGTTTAATTCGAAAGCTCTAGTAATCATGGCTGCTATTTCAGCTCTGGTAATATCTTCATCTGGTTTAAATGTGTTGTTCCCGTAACCATTGATTACCCCAGCTTTGACTGCAGCGTTTATGTATTCATAGGCCCAGTGAGAAGAAGAGACATCTTCGAATTGGCCAGACGAAGAAGGTTGAAGATCTAGTGACTCGCTCACCATTTTAGCAACTTGCGCTCTGGTGACATTGGCGGCAGGTCCAAAACTACCATTAGATAACCCATTGATGATCCCTTCGTCACTTAAATGCTTAATTTCGTCATAAGCCCAGTAATCAGGTGATACATCGCTGAAGAAAATATCATCTATAAATCTTTTAGCGCCTGTGTATTTATCTCCCCAATAACCAGAGAAGACGGGGTCAATGGCCACTCCTCTGCTTTTGGTAGCGGAAATCATTTCCCCATCACCTATATAAAACCCTACATGGGAAATACCTGCTTTATGTGTTCCAGAGAAGAAAACCAGATCTCCTTTTTGGAGATTTGATGCTGCTACATATGTACCTTCTTTATATTGGTCATAGGAACCTCTTGGAAGATTGAGTCCTACTTTGTCCATTACATAGTATGTAAATCCCGAACAATCAAACCCATCCGGTGTTTCTCCACTCCATTGGTATGGAGCTCCGAGGTGCTTTTTTGCGCGATCAATCACTTCATAGCCTGAAGCTGCTCCTGCGTATGTATGCGGTACGAATAAAAACATTCCCATAAGACTAGCTATAACGACACTTACAAATTTCCTCCCCAAAAAAATACCTCCTAAATTATGTATGGATTGGTAGCTTATTCTCATATATTATCGTAGCATATGATAATTCGACACGATTTTACAGTTGTATAACAAATATGATAAATTTCTATTACTTTTTGTAATCCATCAGGCTATGGTTATTTTTCCTCATCAGTTAGGATATAGGAAAGTAGACTTAGATGGTTGGAATTTGGACTTCACCCGTCTTCCTCTACGACTCAATTTTCATGTAGTATAGTCGTTGTCTCCGCCTAAATCTAAAAAGAAGCTGACCTCCCGTGAGAAACGAGAGACCAGCTTCTTATTTTTTCTGTTCAAACCTTTACTTTACCCATTCATCAATTAAATCCTGATTTTCTTCCACCCATTTTTCAGCCCCTTCAAGAGGCTCTTCAGTACCTTCTACATATTCGATAAGCTCACCGATTTGTTGATCATTCATCTTCCAATTTTTAAACCACTCGCTCACTTTTGGATAATCTTCCTCAAATCCTTGTCTTGTAGCATGGTGGATTTTCTCTACGCCACCGTAAGTGTTTTGTGGGTCTTCGAGGAATTTCAAGTCATATTTAGAGAATACCCAGTGCGGACTCCAAAGTGGTGCAACAATTGGTTCTTCATCTTTGACGGCTTCTTTAATTTCAGCTAGCATCGCGGATTCAGAACTTGAAAGCAGTTCATAGTCAAGTTCATAATCCTTAATTAATTGTTCCGTTACTTCCATTGTACCTGCGCCAGGACCAAAACCAACAATTTCGCTATTAAACAGTTCTTTATGTTCATTTAAGTCTTCTATGCTATTCACTTCTTCTACATATTCAGGAACCACAAGTCCTACTTTTGCATTGTCATACCAGGTAGCTTCTGAAAAATTAACCGAATCTTGATATTTCTCCAAGTAATTCGCATCCTGAACCGGTAACCAGATTTCCAAACTGGCATCTAGATCGCCACTTTCTAACGCCTTCATCGTACTACCCATATTTAAATTGTTTAATTTTACGTTATAACCTTTTTCTTCTAAAATTACTTTCCACATATTTGTTACGGCAATGTTTTCGGCCCAGTTAACTTGACCAATCGTTAATTCTTTATTCTTTCCCTCTGATTCTGTATCTGTTTGCTCACTATTTGATTCCCCGCTAGTACTTCCACATGCGGTCAGTACGACCACCATCAGAATCGCTAAAATAAAACTAAGTTCCTTTTTCCACTTGTACATACTGAAAACTCTCCTTTGTTGTTATTTATTTTAATTTTTACAAACTGTAAAAAATTAAATACGTTAAGAATTTTTTTAATATAAAAGGTATGAAGAAGTCCACTCTTCCTTAGGAAAGAGGGGACTAACCCTGTGACAAGGCAGGCTGTAATTGTTTTCTATAGACTGCCTGAACACTTCCTGGCGCCTTAATCTTGTGGATCTTTCGGTAAAAATTCGAAAATCTTACCGCTTCTTATACTTTCAACTAAGTCCTCTAACCAATGGTAGTATGTTTTAGATTCTTCTAATTGGTCATAGTATTTTTTTGCTTCTGCAACAATTTCAGGTGTACTGGCAGAATCTTTTATAACATTTATAAAATCCTCTTGAGCTTCCGTAATGGCTTCCAAGTTCATCTTCGCTTCGCGTTCCCACATCTGACAATAAAACGACATAAAGGATCGGAAGAAATTTTTCTCAGCTGCATACGTATGTTTCCTGGAACCTCGGGTGAATGTTTTTTTCACCATATCTATTTCCTGGAGCCTGCGGACGCTTGTACTCATACTCGGTTTACTCATTCCAAGTTCGGTACGCATTTCATCAAGTGTCATCTGATCTTTGAAGTACATCGTCGCATATAAGTTTGCAGCAGCTGGTGTCACTCCATATAAATCCATTGTCTCTGCAATGGCACCAATAACTTTATCCTTGGCTTTTTCCATTTTAATGCTTGATCTTTCAGTGTCACTCATAAGGTCGCTCCTTCAATATAAAGTAAACTGTGTTAAATTTTTATCAAATGTTCTTCACAAACCTAATATTAACGTGTTCAGTTTAAATGTCAAATTAGAATCTAATTTTCGGCCCTGATGAAACACCGCCACCATAGTAATCATAAGCGTTATAGTTTGCTTCATTTTTTCCTGTGATTTAGATTCTAAATAGTTTTGACAGCATTTTAAAGACGTGTTAATGTTTACTTTGTTAAATAAATTTTTAATAAAGTTAATTTACTTCGGAATTGGAGTTGATAGATATGGATCTAAAACTAAAACAATACATCAATGGCAAATGGGTGGACGCGGACTCAGGAAATACGCGCACCATTATTAATCCATTTAATCAGGAAATTATTGCTACGGTTCCAGAAGGTGATGAATCAGATGCTAAAGCAGCCATTTCTGCAGCGAGAGAAGCATTTGATAATGGAGAATGGGCTTCTACCCCAGCAACGGAACGCGGGACGATCGTAAATAAAATTGCCAGTTTGATTGAAAGAGATAAAGAAGAATTGGCGCACTTAGAATCGTTGGATACTGGTAAGACAGTAGACGAAAGCCGTGGAGACATGGAAGATATCGCTGGAGTTTTTCGCTATTACGGGGAGATTGCAGATAAAGATGGAGGAGAACTAATTGATTCTCCTGTACCGAACTCAAGCAGCAAAGTGGTACACGAACCAGTTGGAGTTTGCGGGCAGATTACACCTTGGAATTATCCGTTACTGCAAGCTTCCTGGAAACTGGCTCCAGCTCTTGCGACGGGAAACACCTTAATTATGAAGCCGAGCGAAATCACCCCACTTACTACTATTAAAGTCTTCGAATTGATGGAAGAAGCTGGCGTACCTGCTGGTGTGGCTAATCTTGTGCTTGGTGCAGGCAATACGATTGGTGCTGAGTTGTCAAGCAGTACAGATGTAGATCTTATTTCTTTCACAGGTGGTATTGCGACAGGGAAGAAAATTATGCAGGCGGCTAGTGGAAATGTGAAGAAGCTCGCTCTTGAGCTCGGCGGCAAGAACCCGAATATTATCTTCGCGGATGCCGACTTTGAATTAGCTGTCGACCAGGCGTTAAACGGAGTATTTTTCCACGCAGGACAGATTTGTTCCGCTGGTACAAGACTGATTGTTGAAGAAAGTATTCACGATGAGTTTGTTCAGGCACTTGTGGAACGAGTGAAGCAATTCAAATTGGGAAGCGGATTTGACGAAGACACTCAAATGGGGCCACTTATTTCAGCGGAACATCTTGCGAAAGTAGAAAAATATGTTCAAGCAGGGGTTAGAGAAGGAGCTACATTAGCTGTAGGCGGTAAACGTCCGGAAGATCCAGAATTACAAAACGGCTTCTTCTTCTTGCCTACAATCTTTACAGACTGCACTACAGAGATGAGCGTTGTACAGGAGGAAGGTTTTGGGCCAGTCATTACGGTTGAGAAGTTCTCTGCAGAACAAGAAGCCGTAAAGCTTGCCAATGACTCCATCTACGGTCTTGCCGGCGGTGTCTTTACAAACGACATTGCAAAAGCGGAACGCTGTGCAGCGAAGATGCGGATGGGAACGGTTTGGATTAATGAATTTAATCTTTATTTTCCACATGCACCATGGGGTGGATTTAAGCAATCTGGCATTGGGCGTGAACTAGGCAAATTAGGGATTGAAGAATATACAGAGACGAAACATATATTCCAAAACCTTAAACCTGAACCGATCAACTGGTTTTAAACTATTTAACTAGCAATCTTTAAGGGAGAGACCTAAGTCTCTCCCCAGGTTTATGGATGATATCAATCAAATGAATTTCATAATGAAGAAGGTCTTCTGAGCAAGGATTTTATCTTGCTTGTACTTTTTCGAATCACAACATCTAAGGAGGAACACAAAATGGCTATGATTGAATCATATGATTATGTAATTGTTGGTGGCGGTAGTGCAGGTTCGGTACTTGGCAACCGTTTAAGTGCAGATGGTAAAAAAAGCGTACTTGTTCTAGAGGCTGGACGCAGTGACTATTCATGGGACTTACTCATTCAAATGCCGGCAGCATTGCCGTTCCCATCAGGGAAAAACCTTTATGACTGGCAGTACGAATCAGATCCTGAGCCGTATATGAATGGGCGTCGAATCCCGCATGCGCGCGGAAAAGTACTTGGAGGTTCCAGTTCCATTAACGGTATGATCTATCAACGCGGAAATCCAAAAGATTATGAACGCTGGGGAGCCGATGAAGGGATGGAAAGTTGGAGTTGGAAGCATTGTCTTCCTTATTTCAAGCGTCTCGAGAATGCGCTTGAATCGCCGAATGATGACCTTCGCGGTAACGATGGTCCAATCAAATTGGAACGCGGTCCAGCTAAAAATCCTTTGTTCGAAGCTTTCTTTGAATCAGGTGTACAGGCTGGGTATAACAGAACCCCTGATGTAAACGGATTTCGTCAGGAAGGTTTTGGTCCATTTGATAAGCACGTGTACAAAGGGCAACGTCTGTCTGCATCCCGTGCTTACTTGCACCCGGTCATGGACCGCGAGAATCTAACAGTCAAGACACGTGCTTTTGTTACAAACATTGACTTCGATGGGACGAAAGCTAAAGGATTAACGTATAAACGAAACGGAAAGATGCATCAAGTACAAGCCGGAGAAGTTATTCTTTCAGGTGGGGCGATCAACACGCCGCAGTTGCTTCAACTCTCTGGTGTTGGTGATGCGAAGCACCTTCGCTCCCTTGGCATTGAGCCAGTTGTCGATCTTCCGGGAGTAGGGGAAAACCTTCAAGATCACCTTGAAGTATATGTGCAACATGCGTGCCCGGTCCCGGTTTCTGAACAGCAAAACCTGAAGAAGTGGCGTATGCCATGGATCGGCCTTCAGTGGATACTTGGACGCACAGGTCCGGCAGCAACCAACCATTTTGAAGGGGGAGGATTTGTCCGTTCTAACGAAGATGTGGACTATCCGAACTTGATGTTCCACTTCTTACCGGTAGCGGTTCGTTATGATGGACAAGTAGCACCGACTGATCACGGATTCCAAGTCCACATCGGGCCTATGTATTCAGATGCACGTGGGTCTTTGAAGATTAAGTCGAAAGATCCAAAAGAGCACCCAAGCATGGTGTACAACTACCTTTCCACTGAACAAGATAAACGTGAGTGGGTAGAAGCGATCCGCATCACTCGTGAGATTATGTCTCAACCTGCTATGAAACCTTACAATGCTGGAGAAATTTCTCCTGGTCCTACGGTTCAAACCGAAGAAGAAATTCTGGATTGGGTAAGAGAAGATGCGGAGACGGCGCTGCACCCGTCTTGTACAGCTAAGATGGGACCTGAATCAGACCCGATGGCCGTGGTTGACCCTAACACGATGAAGGTTCACGGGCTTGACAATGTACGAGTGGCGGACGCATCTGCCATGCCTTATGTAACAAACGGAAATATCCATGCTCCTGTATTGATGCTGGCAGAAAAGGCAGCGGACCTTATCCTTGAGCGTAAACCGCTCGATGCTCTTGATGCTGATTATTATCGTCACGGTGAGCATCCAGCTGATGCAGGTACTGTAACTAAATAATGCTTCTTGTGAGAAGGTCTCTATCAAAAAAAGAGTTTGTTTATGAAGCAAACCTTTTAGATAGAAGGCCTTTTCTCTTTTCATATAGGCTTATTAAGCAAAAGGGCCGGATAGTTGAAGACTCGATTCCTAGATATCTTGTAGAGAAAGGGACTCCAGGGAACGGCTCGCTTTCCGCGGGCATGTGGTGAGCTTCCTCAGGCTTCGCCTTCCGGGATCTCACCGATCATGTTCATCCCGCAGGAGTCTTCGCCGTTCCCTTCCGCCCCTTTGCGATCATTGAGAGCTCAAAATTCTCTGCATAAACGCCTTCCAATGAACAAGTATAACCTAGGATCCTACGAGGGTATAACTGTAAAAACCCTGTTATATAAGCATTTTGAGGCAGATTCAGAATGGCTTCTATCTCCTAGAGCAGGGTCCGTTCACAAGAAATGGCAGGGTTGGTGGGGAAATGGCGAGACTCCCATGGGAGAAAGAACTAGGTGAGATCCCGCAGGGAGTGAAACGACTGAGGAAGCTCGCCGTTCCCCCATAGGAAAGTGTTCAAATGTGGAATCACCCCGATAGACACGAACAGCATAAGCCGACCATCAAAAGGATGGCGGTTTTTCCATCCGTTGATGATCGGCTTATGTCTCGAGGGTCTGGGTGATGGAACAAGACGAGTTATTTCCCCACCAGCCCTCTTCCAAATATAGTAACGATCCCCATTTATCTCGAAACTGAGCCTTCCAGTAAGGGGAGCTTTAGTGGAAGATCAACACGATTATTTTACCCTCTTAAATACAAAAAAACTCCGGAAAAATAGGCTCGTATTCGAACCTGTTTCCGGAGTTTTTTGTATATAAACATGAAGTTTATCTACTAGTTTCTAATCAAGTAATCAAATGCACCAAGAGAGGCATTTGCACCATCGCCCATAGAAATAATAATCTGGTTGTTTGGACAGTCGGTTACGTCACCGGCAGCAAACAGACCAGGTACATTCGTAGAACCTTGCTTATTGGTGATGATTTCACCAATACGGTTGGTTTCTACATCTTCGTCTAACCATTCTGTATTCGGCACAAGACCGATTTGAACGAAGACACCCTGAAGAGCAATGTGCTGTTCTTCACCAGATTCACGGTCGATATACGTAATACCATTTACGTTTTCGTCACCAGTGATTTCTGTAGTTTGAGCATTTGTCTTCACATTAACGTTTGGAAGACTATTTAGTCGTTCTTGGAGAACCTCATCCGCTTTCAGCTCGTCGGCAAACTCAAGTACAGTAACGTTTTGAACAATGCCGGCAAGATCGATAGCTGCTTCAACGCCGGAATTTCCGCCGCCGATGACCGCTACGTCTTTGCCTTCGAACAATGGACCGTCACAGTGAGGGCAGTAGGCTACACCTTTGTTCTTGAACTCTTCTTCGCCTGGAACACCGATTTGGCGCCAGCGTGCACCTGTAGAGATAATAGTACTCTTACTCTTCAGAACCCCGCCATTCTCGAGTTCAATTTCGAACAATCCGTCATTCTTTTCCAAACCTTTGACGCGTTGAAGGTTCATGATATCGATATCATAGTCTTTCACATGTTCTTCAAGGCTTGCTGCGAATTTCGGTCCTTCGGTGTTTTTTACACTGATAAAGTTCTCGATGGTCATGGTATCAAGGACCTGACCGCCGAAGCGCTCGGCTACGACTCCCGTGCGAATCCCTTTACGTGCAGAATAAATAGCAGCACTGGCACCTGCAGGGCCACCGCCGACAACTAACACATCGTATGGGTCACGGTTTGTAAATTCTTCTGGGGAAGGGCCGTCACTGATTTTTGCAACGATTTCTTCAAGAGTTATGCGGCCGCCGCTGAAGAATTCTCCATCAAGATAAACAGCTGGAACTGCCATTACATTATTTTCTTCTGCTTCTTCTTTAAAAGCAGCGCCATCAATCATTGTATGAGTGATGCCAGGGTTTATTACGCTCATAATATTTAGAGCCTGTACCACATCAGGGCAGTTATGACAGCTTAAGCTTACATAAGTCTCAAATTTATATTCTCCGCTGATGTTTTTAATTTGTTCCACCATGGTATCATCAATTTTTGGAGGTCTTCCGCTTACTTGAAGTAAAGCAAGCACTAACGATGTGAATTCATGACCGAGCGGAACACCGGCAAAGGTAATCCCTGTTTCCTCTTGAGGGCGGTTCACGCTAAAGCTGGGTGTGCGTTTAAGTTCTGCATTTGTAACCGTAATTTTCGGTGACATGGAGGCAAGCTCATCGGTGAGAGCCAGCATGTCGCGGGAGACATCATCGTCTCCCGCGCTGACTTTCAGTTCGATGTCACCTTCTAAAAGCTTTAGATATTCTTCTAATTGTGCTTTTATTTGTGCATCTAGAACCATTTATTTCACTCCTTAAATTTTGCCAACTAGATCAAGGCTTGGCGTAAGGGTTTCTTCGCCTTCTTCCCATTTAGCCGGGCAAACTTCGCCAGGATTGTTTCGTACATATTGAGCGGCTTTGATTTTACCTACAAGATTATCTGCATCGCGGCCGATTCCGCCTGCGTTAATTTCTACGGTTTGGATAACGCCATCCGGATCAATCACGAATGTACCGCGTTCAGCCAGGCCATCTTCTTCGTTCAATACGTCGAATTGACGGGAAAGCTGTTGAGATGGATCCCCGATCATTGGATACTTGATTTTGTTAATTTTTTCAGAGCTATCGTGCCAGCCTTTGTGTACGAAGTGAGTATCTGTAGAAACAGAGTATACTTCAACACCAAGGTCTTTCAGAGTTTCATAGTTATTTTGAAGGTCTTCAAGTTCAGTTGGGCACACGAAAGAAAAGTCTGCTGGATAGAAGCAAACAACGCTCCACTGACCTTTGAAATCCTGTTCTGTTACGTCAATAAAGTCTTCACCGTCTTTGAATGCTTTTGCCTGAAATGGTTGTACTTCTTTTCCGATTAGAGCCATAGTAGAATTCCTCCTAATATTTGTGATAAGATTTCTGCTTTTACTAAGCAGTTTTTTATAATAATTCTAATCCAGTAACTATTATTATATAGAATGCGTTTTTTGTCAACACATCCATAATACCGTCGAAAAATCATTTATCCAATGGGTGGTAGGTGGAATTAATTAACCTGTTTGTGGCTAAATAATTCCTTACACTCTACCTATAACAAAGACATGAGTGACTGTCTAGGCAAAAGGGTTAAGACAGGTAGCACTAGATAGTGATTTAATTGTCTTTAGGTGTAATACAAGGATATAGTTACACCCCGCATTATCAATGACTCCCGATAATTGAAATTCGTACCATTAGAGAAAAATCTCTCATAAAACAGGTATTTTAGAAACAAGTAAAACCAATAAATAATCGCCCAATTCGGGAGATTATTTAATGTACAGGGTGAAACGATAAACTCCTTAATAAAGAAAGCCATTGCCATTTTCGAGAATGATTTCTTCTCTTACGAGGCGAGCGAAGTGTTACAACAGTTATTCTTGCCGCGCTTAGAGTAAAGCCAATAAAGAAATGCATTTTCAACGATTCCCCTTATAGTGATCACCAAAACAGGGTTTCTTCTAGAGGCAGGATCGCTCTGGCATGAAGAGTTAAATAATTCCTAAACCATGTAAATGATTGGAAAGTCCTATATAGTATTGACATTGATTCTCACTTGCAATAACATGGTTACAGATGAAAATGATTCTCAATATCAAAAAGGAGGAACACATATGTTAAACCATCTTTTACATAAAAAATGGGGGCTGCTTTTAATTGTATTACTTTTGACTGCACTGCTTGCAGCTTGTGGTTCGGACGGGGCTTCTTCAGAAAGTAATTCATCCGATGAAGGTACTGATTCATCAAGCGAAGAATCCAATACGCGAGAGATTGAACACGCCATGGGGACAACAACCATTGAGGGAACTCCTGAAAAAGTTGTAACTCTTTATCAAGGAGCAACGGATACAGCTACTGCATTCGACATAGAGCCAGTAGGAATTGTTGAATCCTGGGTAGAAAAACCGATTTATAAATATCTTCGAGATGATTTGGAAGGTACGCCATTAGTAGGGGAAGAAACCCAGCCGAATTTAGAGGAGATTGCTAAGTTAGATCCTGAAGTTATTTTTGCATCAAAACTTCGTCACGAGGATATCTATGAAAAACTAAATCAGATTGCTCCTACTGTAGCTATTGACCAGGTCTATGAATTCAAGGAAACCGTCAAACTGATGGGAGAAACGTTAGATAAGCAAGATAAGGCAGACGAAATTCTGACCAACTGGGATGAGCGACTTGAAGACTTCAATACAAAAGCTTCTGAAAAGTTAGGTGACGAATGGCCGCTTAACGTATCTATCCTGAATTTCCGAAGCGATCATGCCCGCATTTATTTTGATAGTTTTGCTGGAACGATTCTTAGAGAAGCAGGATTTACTAGACCAGAGAACCAGCAGTCAGATGAATGGGGTATGAAGTTAACAGATAAAGAAAGCATTAATGAAATGAATGCTGACGTTTTCTATATTTTCATGAGTGATGACCCTGCTATTAAAAACAATTATGAAGAATGGACAAGCCACCCTCTTTGGCAGAACCTGGACGCTGTGAAAAATGATGAGGTTCACATGGTGGATGAGGTTACTTGGAACATGGCTGGAGGGCTACGCGCAGCCAATCTAATGCTGGACGACTTGTATGACCGGTTTGATTTAGAAAAATAAATTCCAAAGATAGGGGGACTCCTCCTATCTTTGTTGCTTTGGGGAGAGGCCTAATGAGCAAATTTACTACCAACCGACATATCAGATGGACGACCCTGCTGGGGTTTGTAGTTCTATTTATATCTGCTGGATTTTTGAGTATAGCTACAGGAAAAACCTCTATACCTCTCTCTACCGTTTGGGACGCATTCGTTCATTATGACCCTTCCAACACGAATCAGGTCATTATTCGAACGTCTCGCATAACCCGGACTTTGATAGCTATGACCATAGGAGCCAGTTTATCCATTGCCGGAGCTCTAATGCAGGCATTAACGCGCAATCCTCTGGCAGCTCCTGACATTTTCGGAGTCAATGCAGGGGCCTTATTTTTTATTGTAGCTTCAGCAACCTTCTTTTCGGTGGAATCCTTAAGCGGGTATATGTGGATTGGTTTTGCAGGAGCGGGAGTTGCCGGAATAATTGTATATTTACTAGGTTCCATGGGGGAAGACGGTTTGTCTCCTATTCGCATTGTCTTAGCGGGTGCTGCAATTAGTACACTTTTTATTTCATTTACTCAAGGGATGCTCGTATTGGATGAACAACGTATGCAAAGCGTATTGTTTTGGCTGTCGGGTTCTGTAGCAGGGCGGGAATTAGACCTTCTGTTGCCAGTTCTTCCTTTTATCTTAGGAGCCATTTTTCTTTCGTTTTTTATTGGGAAGCCTTTGAACATCCTAATGACTGGAGACGATGTGGCTAAGAATTTAGGTCAAAACACTGGTTTGATCAAACTCGTCATTGGATTCACTATTGTATTCTTAGCTGGAGGATCCGTAGCTGTAGCAGGGTCGATTGGGTTTATTGGCCTGGTTGTCCCACACATCGTTAAAGGAATCACTGGACCTAATTATCAATGGATTTTACCGATTAGTGGTCTTTTCGGGGCTACACTTTTGTTGTGGGCTGATGTTGCAGCACGACTTGTTATTGCACCCCAAGAAATGCCGATAGGTGTCATGACGGCTCTTTTCGGAACACCATTCTTCATTTATATCGCTAGAAAAGGGGTGAAGAAAAGTGGGTGAATTTTTCACAATTCGAAGCAAAGGCGACCAGTTTTCGCTGCAATTTCACAAACGCTCATTATATATTTTAATTTCCTTGATGTTGGTGACGTTTGCTGTCTTTCTCATCAGTCTTTCAGCAGGGAGCAGTTACATTCCTGTAGGAGCGGTATTTCAGGAGCTCATTAGTGAAAGTGAGCATGCTTTTGTTCTGAATGAGCTCCGAATGCCTCGAGTAGTTATGGGGTTCCTGGTCGGGGCAGGTCTTGGAGTGGCAGGCTTAATTCTGCAGGGAATGATTCGCAACCCCCTTGGTTCTCCGGACATAGTTGGAGTTACCGGAGGCGCCTCAGTAGGTGCTGTGTTATTTATTGTTTTTTTGCTTGGTGAAATGAGTGTGAACTGGCTTCCTCTTGCTTCCATTACTGGAGCGGCAGTCACCACCGCCATTATTTATTTATTATCGTGGAAAAATGGAGTAACACCTATGCGCTTAATTCTTATTGGTATTGGCATCTCTGCCTTAACCAATGCCATTGTGACCATGTTTATGGTATCGAGTGAATCAGCTATTGCTTCTAAAGTATATCTATGGTTAACCGGAAGCTTATATGGTGCTAATTGGCAGGAAGTAACCATTCTTCTTCCAATTATCCTCACCTTACTCTTTGTCTCGATCTTTTTCACTGGTGTCGTGGATGTTAAGCAGTTAGGGGATGACGTAGCCATCGGTATGGGCGTCCGAGTTCAGTTTTTCCGCTTTCTATTACTTGCCCTGAGTGTGGCCTTGGCTGGAGCGGCAGTGTCTTTTGCGGGCGGGATCGCTTTTGTGGGGTTAATCGCTCCCCATATCGCTCGACTTATATTGCATAACTCGTTTGCCAATTTAGTAGTTGGTTCTGCTCTTATCGGATCGTTAATCGTGATGGCGGCTGATATCATTGCTCGAACAGCCTTTTTACCATCTGATATTCCCGCTGGAGTATTTACAGCTGGAATCGGCGCGCCATTTTTTATCTATTTACTATACCGCAACCGAAAGGCGATGAGTGAATGATTCCAATTCAATCATTAATGGAAGAAGCTGAATGTATTGAATTCTTAAATCACCAACAACAACGTATTTTTGCTCCTAATTTAAAGGTTACAGCGTCCATGATGATGAAGAAGTATGCTCAGGTTCTTCCATCTCAGGTATTGGACTCTATGTTATGGGAAGAGAAAGCGAAAATCATCCCCCTGTCTTCTTGCACTATTAGCAATGAGTTGGAAATTGAGATCGACGATTCACAAGTCAAACGTACGGATTCGCGAAAAGAAGCCTGGGAAGAGCTTTTTGCTCATCACATTCTGCCCTTGCTGCAAGCGTTTCACCAAGTAACGAATCTTCCCACTTTTATCTTATGGGAAAATGTAGCGGTCCGGATCAATTCTTACTTTAGAAAAGCAGTAGAGCGATATCCAGATGAGCATCAGGTGATCGGTCAGCTGGCTGAGGAATTTAATCAATTGGACGGAAGATATTTCCACTGTGCGAAGCATCCTATGCAGAGTTACCTTACAGATCCCAACTCTCTTAGTGAGCAAAAAGTTCGCAGCACGTGCTGTTATTTTCACAAACTGGAAAAAACAAAGGAACTAACCCACTGCCTGGTATGTCCACTTTCTAATAAGGAATGCTCTTCTTAATTATTCGATATTATGTTTATTTCGTTCTCAGTGGTGAGAGGGATATGCTTTATTTATGAGGAGTGGAGGTAATGAAGGTGGAGAGCAGGAGTGAAAGCTTTTCTTACACCTTTTGGGGAGGTTCTTCTCCATAAAGTTCAATTAAATAGGCCAAGCAGGGCGATATTGATTATCTTTATCAGTGTTCGGTGAAAAAAGAGTAGCCAAGTAGCAGGCTACAATTTTAAAGTATTCAGAACCAATTATGCTTCTCTAGCTTCAAAAGTCTTGCAATCAGTTTCTTGTTGGGAAGAAGCTGTTTTGCCGGACTCACTTATAATATAAATGGACGTAGCGCCGCATTTCTCTCCACCTTCGTTATGGACGCAGTTTTTCACTTCACATAATACATCTAAAGCCAATGGGTACACCTCCTTCGACCTGTTATATATATTGGTCCCCAAATAAAATAAAATTACACTTAACAAGCGTGGAATAGTTCGTTCTGTCTCATGCTTTTTTTGTATAGAAAAGTAAATCTTCTTGAGGTAGGTTACCCTGAGATTGGATGTCATTTTCAATTGTGAACAATTAAATAACTTTCATGAAATATAAGGAAATAATAGTAATTAAATGGTAATATATTCTTTATAGCCCGTTGTTTTTGGGTTAGTGGAATAGATCTTTTTGAAAACGTTTTATTAAAATTAGAAAAGGTTGATGAAAAGTGACAATGCCAGTGAAAGAACCCTCCATTTTCGATCATACGGGGCATAAAATTATTACCGAAGACCGTGAAATAGCGATTATCGCTAAGATGGATAATCCGTTGATCGCTATTCTTGGTAATGTAGTGAGTGAGGAAGAGTGTGAAGAGCTTATCTTTCAGTCCAAAAACAAAATGAATCGATCAAAAATTGGCTCAAAACACGAGGTGAGCGACATTCGGACGAGCAGCAGTACCTTCCTGCCAGAAGATGATCTCACGGCCAAAATAGAAAAACGTGTGGCACAAATCATGAATGTACCCGTAGAACATGGAGAAGGACTTCACATCTTAAATTATAAACCAGGGCAGGAATACAAAGCTCATTACGACTATTTCCGTTCAAAGGTTAAAGCAGCGAACAATCCAAGAATTAGTACGCTTGTTTTGTACCTGAATGATGTGGAAGAGGGAGGAGAAACCTACTTTCCGCATATGAATCTGTCTATCTCTCCTCATAAAGGCATGGCCGTTTATTTTGAATATTTCTATTCCGATCCTGTCATTAATGAGCGTACGCTGCATGGTGGCTCGCCGGTTACTTCCGGTGAAAAATGGGCTGCGACAATGTGGGTAAGAAGAAAACAATACAGGTAAGGAAAAAGTATAATAACTTACCAATCAGTGGGGGTTAATTACTTAGGAACATCTTCAAAGTGGTTTATCTGTATAACCCTTTGGAGGTGTTTTTATTTGTTTAAAACCTCATACCAGGGACTCCCGCACTAACAAACTTAAGTGAATCCTTTTTAAAAGAAGGGACTGGCCCCGATCGGATCAGTCCTTAGAAAATTCCATTCTGTTCAGTGAAGTTAGTGAATACTTGGCGTTTCTTAACATTATTTTGAGCTTGTATTTCAAGTAATGTTCCCAGAACATTAACGGCCTCACCAATATAGGATCCTTTGTTCAGCATCACACATTCAGCCCGCTGACCTGCTGCGGCATCTGTAATTTCTGATCGAGCCGGGATTCCTTTTTTAGCCAGATTCTCAAGAACCTGCGTGGCCCAGACTACCGGTGTATGAGCCGCTTCACACATATTGAGGATATCTTCCTGAACATAAGACATATTTTCATATCCTACTTCTACCGCTAGATCACCTCTTGCAATCATGATGCCGAAAGAAGGGAATTCCAGCCCTTTCAGCAGAATCTGCGCAAGGTTCCGGATCGCCGCTTTCGTTTCAATTTTAGCGACCACAGGGAGGTGAGCGGCTCCTCTTACTTGCAGTTCATCTTTAAGTTCCTGGATCTCAGTTGGATGGTGAACAAAAGATATTCCTACGATATCTGCATGCTCTACGACAAAAGAGAGGTTCTCTTTATCATCATCAGTTAAAGCAGGGAATTCTAAGTGGGAGTCGGGCAGGTTCAACCCCTTTTCTTCCTTCACTCTTTTTCGTTTGGGAGATGTGACTTTCATATCAACATAGTCACTGGCTGTTGCCAAACACGTGCCTTCAATCTCACCATCGTCTATGAAAATTCGGTGGCCTTCTTCAACTTTGTCTAATGCTTCCGGAATAGTTAAAGGTATTCCAGCTTTAACTCCTTCTTCCTCCAGATGACCGAGTCTATCTTTCTTTCTGTATAGGCGTAGAACATCACCTTTTTCTACTCTGATTTTCTGGGGGCTTTTAGGTAAAGAGCTAATCATGTATTCTCTATTGTTATCTGATCTGAGTATGGTGCCTTCTTCGATTGAGGCCTCTTTATAGAGGTGGACGTCTGCTTTACCGTCTTCGTGAATGCCTTCAATAGATAGTATACGGCTTCTATCTTCTGAATCAGTAAAGTAAAGCTTATCTCCCTCTTTTAAATCGGAGAGAGTATCCTCTTCAATCGCAAGGATAAAATCACTGTCTTGGTTAGGGTTCTTTAGTGATTGCTCCGCTTGAACATCTACAAGGCCCACTAGAGGATTTTGCCCTGAAGGTTTTAATTTCAAAGTCTTGGGCACTTTTTTTATTTCTCCTGTCCTGATTTTAGGACCACTCAAATCCATGTAAATTTTACATGTGCGATTGTATTTCCCTTGTTGCTTCAAGCGATCTTCCGTTGTTCGGAGGGTTTCGATTAATGCGCTCCATTCTTTTTGAGAGTCATGGGCTGTATTAATTCGGAAACAGTCCATTCCCTGAAGCAATAACTCTTCAATAGTGTCCGGCTGATCGATCATCTTCTTGTCAGCAGTCACCATTATACGTGTCTGTCTTCCTTCTCTGCCTACCCCGAATATGGCTTCTGTACGCAGGCTGTTAAGCTGTAATGCTTCTTCATAACTGATCTTTTCTATAGGAAGTCCCGGAACAGAAGCTTCAGGCAAGTGCTGGATGACCTGTTCAACATTTCCTGCCACATGGCTCTCCAGTCGTCCTAATGAAGATAACCCGGTTTGGGAAAGTTCTAATTGCAGGTCATGCAGGTCGAACTGGCGAAACGCCAGATAGGCAAGTAAATTATCCCGGCTCTGCTGATTTTCTTTCTTTTGAAATGGATAGTTATCCCGGGTTTTATATACCTGTTCATTCACTTGATGATAGATTAATTTTAGTTGATGACCAAGTTCTTCTTTTTGCATTATCCCTCAACTCCATTCAATTTTTTCTGATTTATATAAAAGTTTCCTGTAAACAACCCACATAAACGCTTTCCATAAATATGTAATCTAATTTTTATATTCCGATCAATGCAGGGATAGTTTTTCTTTGCTCTTTTGGTTTAAACAACGTTTAAAGGAGTTCAACTCTGAAAGACCAATTTCGATATGTTATAATACCTTAAATGTCTAAACAGAATATTTACTTGGAATGTGAGCTTTATTTAAGGCGCTGACAGGTACATAAACGAGTGAAAAATTTGAAGGTCGGGAGAGATTTACATGAGTTCAACATCTGAAATGAAGCTATTTACGTTAAATTCCAATGAACCTTTAGCACAGGAAATCTCTGAAATATTAGAAGTGCCATTAGGGAAAAGCTCGGTTGTTCGTTTTAGTGATGGCGAAGTACAAATTAATATTGAAGAAAGTGTCAGAGGGGACGATATTTATCTCATTCAATCCACCTCTCAACCGGTAAATGAACACTTGATGGAATTGTTGATTATGATTGATGCAATGAAGCGGGCTTCAGCTAGAACTATAAATGTAGTACTACCGTATTATGGATATGCCCGTCAGGATCGAAAGGCTCGTTCCCGGGAGCCAATTACAGCTAAGCTTATTGCTGATTTACTTGAATCGGCAGGGATATCCAGAGTCATTACTATGGATATGCATGCTCCTCAAATTCAAGGTTTCTTTAATATACCTGTTGATCAGCTGCTTGGCACATCTATACTGGGTCAATACTATAAAGAAAAAGATATGAAAGACATCGTGGTTGTAGCTCCGGCTACAAGTGGTCTGAGCCGTGCCAGAAGAATGGCCAATTTGTTAGATACCCCAATTGCTTTTGTGGATAAGAGAAGACCTGAACCGAATGCGGATGAAGTTATGAATGTTGTCGGTTCCATTGAAGGGAAAACGGCTCTTATCGTGGATGACATGATTGATACAGCAGAAACTGTTGTGCAGGCAGCGGCAGCTCTGATGGAAAGCGGAGTTAAAGATATTTATGCCTGCGGAACCCATGCGGTCCTATCAGAACCTGCCGTTCAAAAAATTGCTGATTCACCAATTAAGGAACTTGTCATTACTAATACTGTCTGGTTACCGGAAGAAAAGCAGATTGAAAAAATCAAATCACTGTCTGTTGCTCCATTGTTTGCAGATGCGATCGTACGTGTTCAAACGGATCATTCAGTAAGTGAATTGTTCGATTAAAATAGAACGTGAAAAATTTAAAGTGAAATTTGTGAAAAGGATGATCTCGATAAAAAAGAGGTCATCTTTTTTATCGAATCATTGCGCAGTTCCAAACTTGTCAAGGCAAGTTTCTAGACATCTTCCTGTTTTTTCATCTACGATTATTATGAGGCAAACGTAATAAATTCAGATTAATAGTTAGAAAGGATGAAGAAATTATGAAAGTACTTGTTGTTGGAGCAAACGGTCAAATTGGTAAACACTTGGTATCCACTATTCAGGAGAGCGACAATTTGGAAGCTAAAGCTATGATTCGCAAGCAGGAACAGGCGTCCTTTTTTGAAGATAAAGGAGCAGAAACAGTAGTCGTTGATTTAGAGGATGACGTTGAAACAATTACCAAAGCAGCTGAAGGAGTAGATGCAATCGTATTCACTGCAGGATCTGGCCCTCATACGGGGCCGGACAAAACCGTTCTTATTGACCTGGACGGGGCGGTTAAGACAATCGAAGCAGCTAAAGCAGCTGGCGTGAAACGATATGTGATGATCAGCTCGTTTGACACAACCCGTGAAGCCATTCAGAGTGCTCCTTCATCCTTTGCACCATATGTTGTCGCGAAGCATTATGCAGATGATTGGTTGAGAAGAACAGATTTGGACCATACAATCATCCACCCAGGCAGGCTGACGAATGACGAAGGAACCGGGCAAGTAGAAGCTGCATCGAAAGTGGAAAGAGGGGAAGTGCCACGAGAGGATGTGGCAAACGTAATTGCAGCCACTTTGGAAGATGATTCAACCATTGGCAAGGAATTTCAGGTCGTGAGTGGAACGAATATGATTAAGGAAGCTATAAAATCTCTTTAATTAGGCAATATAGTAGAAAAGGCAATTCACCACAATGGTGGATTGTCTTTTTTCTCTATCTGCTGCGTGAGAAAGTAGAACTTGATAGAAAATGAAGCAAGGAGGCACCAGGTACATGGTAAAGCTCACCAAGTAGCTGGTACCGAGGGGGAGTGTGGTTAGGGGTAGACTTCAAGTTTGTCCAGCTTGCTAATAATCAAGTGAATCGTAATAAATCCACCGAAGTACATAAGGGAAGTGTAGAAGATGTTCCATTTTTCATGATAGGTCAATAGATGAATGGCAAGAGCGGTAAATTCAACACCAGTCATTCCAAGAACAAATATTGTGTAGATCCATGCAGGTTGTTTTTCCTTATAGTAAATAAAATACGTAAACCATACAGCTGATATCGTAAAAATACCTAAATCAAGAAACATCGTATTTAACAACCCCACATTTGAAGACGTGTGGATTGTCCAGAGGTCTGTCTGAATTCCTAGCTGGTTTAAAATCAGTGCGATTAAAGCGGCGAATGGGGCAATGGTAAAGAAAATCTTAGGTGCTCTCTTATAGACATATCCAGCGGTCAGCCAAGGAATGATGAAGCCTAGAACAATCATTAACCACATAGTAACCACCTCCTTTGCTATCCATCATTTCTAATAATCTATAGGAAATATACGTGGAAATAAAATGGGAATTGTCGAATGCTGTCTTTGTTATATAAAAAATCCTGTCCAACAAAAGAGTAAAGCATTTTGCAAAGAGTTGGATGCGCTCTAAAAAAACTGATTCAGAGGAGGTTGTACCGAAAGGAATAACACGCAATATACATTATAGGGGATTGTTTAGGTAAGATCATAAGAAACATAAGATAGATAGACTGTAGAAGGGAAGCTCTTCCCTTTTTTCATAACAGGCTTATTACACAATAGGGCCGGATTGTGGAAGACTCGAATTCGAGATATTTGTTGAGCGGGAGGTCCTGCGGGGGACGATTTCGCTTTCCGTGGGCATGTGCTGAGCCTCCTCAACCGGGGTCTCACCGATCATGTTTATCCCATAGGAGTCTTCCACAAACGGGAGCTTGTCCTTAAGATCAACACGGAAGTTTACCAGAGCCAAGGATTTAAGAAGGATCAGATTTGTGTTGAGAACCTCACCCTTGTTCCGTATATTAAATTAAAGGCGTCAGTCCCTATAGAGGATTGACGCTGATTTATTGGGAGTTAACGACGCTTTCCGCAGCAACCGCCAGACTTTTTGTATGCCGCTGTCCGCTTTCCGTTTTTCGTATTAATGACAATCGGGGCATTTTTGTCTTGCGACATTTTGGGAAGGGTAGTTGTGGTTTTAATTTTCCTCTTCACCAACCATCTCTCCTTTCAATATTACAATATTCAATTTTCCTTGAAAGGAGAGGGCTTTCAGTCAGTTAATATAGAGACTGGAATAGGCGTCGGTCGTTTGTTCTTTATATGGTAACACTTCACCTCAGGTGTCTCGCTCTTGAAGGACACAATGACCATGTGTACTTCAGGGTCCGCATGTTGTAAGAGGTCATAGCTTGATGGCCGGGCTGATGTCGTCGGATGAGAGTGAAAGACTGCTAAAATTCTGTCATTCTTTTTGCCAGCATGGTTGATGGCCTCTTCTACATGTTGTTTACTAACATAAAAGCTTTTGTTTGATTCTGCTTCGTTGTGTAAAGGCCAGATGTGGCGAACTTGATTTCCTGCCCCAGACAATAAACCGCACCCCTCAAAAGGTAGATAACTGTGACAATGATCTATCATTTCTTGGAAAATAGTGAAAGGGACCATAAAATGAATATTTTTCATCCTCTTTGAAAAAGGGAGAAAAAGGAGTTCACAGGCGGCTTCCTCTGTGTTTCCATGTTTTTAGTAGTCGCTTCAAAGGACTTTTCGAGTTTTTTTTCTTCTGAATTCATTTCTTTATTTTCTTTCGGTTCCTCTAAACTTTTTTCAATAATAGGCTCTTTATGGACCTCTAACTCTTCAATTGGGGCGTTTATTAACCTTGTTTCTGGACTAGAAGGTTCCATAACCTTTTTATCCTTTACAGGTAGGTGATTAGTCCCCGAGATGCCTTTATTTCCAACATGGACTGTTTCTGGTTGTGAAACAGGGGATTCAATAGTCACTTCTTTTTTTTCATGTAGAGGTTCTTTATTGGGAGTTGAATTTGTATTAATGTCATCTTCCAGTTCTGCTTCTGTAGGAGTGGGCTGTACCTTCACTTCTTCTTTTCCGGTGAGAGGTTCTTTATTGGGAGTTGAGTTTGTATTAATGGACTCTCCTGGTTCTGTGTCTGTAGGATAGTGCTGTGCCGTCACTTCTTCTTTTCCGGTGAGAGGTTCTTTATTGGGAGTTGAGTTTGTATTAATGGACTCTCCTGGTTCTGTGTCTGTAGGAGAGTGCTGTGCCGTCACTTCTTCTTTTCCGGTGAGAGGTTCTTTAATGGGAATTGAATTTGAGTTAATGACCTCTCCTGGTTCTGTGTCTGTAGAAGTGGGCTGGCTCGTTACTTCTTCTTTTATGGACAGAGGTTCTTCATTTGGTATTGAGTTGGTGTTTACGACGCTTGGTGCCTCTGTTTTTAAAAACTTAGGTTTGGACATATTATTATTTTTTACTTGCGCATTTGTCAGTATTTCTTCCTGCACTTGTTTGACGTCGGTGAGTGCTGACTCTGCAGGTCGTTGGTTTATTTCCATACTTGCTGTTTGCAGGTTGGCGTCAGGCTCATCCTTTCGTTTGATCGTTGTACCTTCTGATTTGGGAGGCTTACGGCTAGAAGTAGCGCGTTGTTTCGGTGAATTTAACTTATTGGATTTAACTGTCTTACTTTTTTTGCTTGGAGAAAGCGGCCGGCGACCTTTTGAAGTTCCTTGTTGCATTGAATTAGAAGGGTAATTTCTAGGCGGTGAGGGGTAATTGCCAAGCCCCTGAAATCGACTTTGTTCGTTTGGATCATAAACATGACTGTTCGAACGCACCATATTTCTAAGTTGGCTGAATCCTTGTGGGGCCTTGGTGGCAGGTGGAGCTGGGGTTTCTTTTGGTTGTAATGATTTCTTCAAGCTGGCGATTTCCTCTTTTATCTCCTTAAGTTCATTATTTTTCAGTAATTGATCCTGTTTTTTAAGAATCAGGACAATTTTTTTATTAAGAGAAAGGAGTTCCTGCCCCAGTTCATTTAAATAACCATGAAGGTAATCGAACTGTTCGGTAAAGTAATTGTTCTCCTCTAATTGTTCGTTCTCCATATAATCTTCATCTTGATATTCGCTCTCCAAATGTTCTTCTTCATCATAATACTCGCTCTCCATATACTCCTCTTCCTCATAATATTCGTTCTCCAAATGTTCATCTTTATTATGAAACTTATTCAAAGGTATCACTTCCTCTTTCGTTTGGTAATGACCATGCTGACAAAGAATTTCCTGATAAGCTAGATGCTCCTTTTTCAATGATTCAATCGTAGCTTTATATAAATCGATCTTTGCTTTAATGACTTGCAGGTCATCTGGATCGAACTTTTTTTTATCCATTTCGTCTTCACTCTTTCCCGTTCTATAACATGTTATTTGAGAAATAATAAATCGTTACAACAGTATCTATCGCGGAAAACAACAAAGCTGACTCTAGAATCACACAGCTACTACCAATCATATGCTTCACACGAACAGAATATAATTCTACGGACATTAGGAAAGGCCGGTAATTACTCCCCCAACAAAAAGAACCACTATGTAGAAATAGATAATACATTCTACAACTAACTTTTACGGGACTATTAGGATTAGGGGATTAGCGAATGAGACAATTTCTCACAGGAAGGCTCTCTAAAAGTTTCCTGAGGATATTAAAGTAAAGCTCCCATTACTGGAAGACTCAGTTTCGAGATAAATGGGGACCGTTACTCTATTTGGAAGAGGGCTGGTGGGGAAATAACTCGCTTTCCTATGGGGGAACGCTGAGCTTCCTCGCTCGTTTCACTCCCTGCGGGATCTCACCTAGTTCCTTCTCCCATGGGAGTCTCGCCATTTCCCCACCAACCCAGCCATTTCTTGTGAACGGACCCTGCTATAGGAGATAGAAGCCATGCCACATCTGCTTCCAATGCTTATATAACAGGGTTTCTATAGCTAAACACACGTAAAGACCAGTGTGAATCATAGATGATCCTTGTTCATTGGAAGGCGTTTATGCAGACAATTTTGAGCTCTCAATGATCGCAAAGGGGCGGAAGGGAACGGCGAAGACTCCTGCGGGATGAACATGATCGGTGAGATCCCGGAAGGCGAAGCCTGAGGAAGCTCACCACATGCCCGCGGAAAGCGAGTCGTTCCCTGGAGCCCCTTTCTCTACAAAATATCTCGAAACTGAGTCTTCAACTATACGGCCCTTTAGCTTAATAAGTCTTTTATGAAAAAATAAACACTAACCTTTTACAAAGACTACAGGAAAGGCAGGAACTTGGATGAAAAAAGTGAAAAAAGAGAACACCGTTCTTTATTTACCTATAGAAATAAAGTCCAGGGAATTAGATGCGAAATTATTGCTTGCGTATTATGCTGTAAAGGAAAATTACCGGGTAATTATAGGAGAACACAAAGCGGTAGAGACAGCATCACACAAATTCCCAAAAGGTATTTTCTTTTCAAAAGGGTATCCGGAGCGTATTAGGAAAAGAATGCTTACCAGCGCCAAAAGATTAGGTCATACTCTAGTGGAATTAGATGAAGAAGGTCTCATCATTCATGATGAGGCGGCTTATTTATCAGACAGGATGAATAAAGGGATATTAAGATTGGTGGAACAGGAATATTGTTGGGGGGAGTATCAGCAAAACATAATTAGTACTGCGTATCCCGGAGAGAAAAATAAATGTCATGCAGTAGGGAATCCTCGGTTTGATTTATTACAGGGAAAATTCAGGAAACTTTACGAAGAAAAAGCAAATTCCCTCAGGACTAAACACGGAGAATTCATTTTAATTAATACAAGGTTTTCACTTTATAATCATAGACGAGGAAAGAAGAAGGGGACTTCCAACCCTTCGTCTCTATATATTAAAAAACTTTATTATTCTTTTATTACATTAATCAGAAGGATAAGCGAGAAATATCCATCCGTACCTATTATTATTAGACCACATCCGACTGAGAACGTTCAGTCCTATCGAAAGGCATTATCGAATTGTGAAAATGTCAAAATTATTCAAGTTGGTAATGTTATTCACTGGATACTCGCTTCCAAGATGGTCATACACAATGGCTGCACCACAGGTATTGAAGCGGCTTTACTCGCGAAACCAGTTATCTCCTATATGCCTTTTAAATCGGGCAAGTATGACGTGGATTTACCAAATGAAGTAAGTTTAATTGCGTCAACCGAGAAGGACTTGTTCTCGTTTATTGATAGCTTTTATGATACCCAAAACAGCGATCATTCTAATGAAAGACTCAGGTCCACTTCACTGCCTGATTATTATGCGGGGGTGAAAAGGGGATACGCCTATAAAGACATCATCCGCCTATTGAACAAGCTTAGTGTAAAAAGTCCCCCCCTCGCTCAGGAGCCGACATCATTAAAACCGGAAAAAAAGGATAAGATTAAGTATCGATTCCCTTATTTGAGGAAAGAAGAAATTGAATATTTTTTTGGTAAACTGGATGAAATTGAACAATCTTCATCGTCTAATGTTAACATCAAGGAATTAACTGCCAATTTATTTGAATTGCGCTCAGATTAAAAAATTGTCGGTCAGCAAACTAATTTTTTATCACTTTAATTTCCTCATTAATATGTAAGGTGTATAGTTTGACCCCAAGAAAAAGAAGCATCTTGAAGGAACGTAAATTCCTCAAAGATGCTTCTTTTTCTTGCCGCCTTCAATGATTGCTCCCCTCATTTAAATGCGGTTGCTTTAACTCGCTTTAGAAATTTTTTCTAGACATTTGTCACCATTCAGTTAAACAGTAATAAACTATGGGGAAAGCACAGTTTTACTCAAGTACTTATTATGAAAATTAACCCAGAGTTCCGCTAATGCACTGTACCAAATGTCAATCGCAATCATATGCTACGAATGCAAGAACAATAATTTTCCTTGGAGGTGTTTGCAACTATGCAAGCAAACAATTTAAGTGGTGGGCAAGAATTAATTTGTATTAACGTCGATAAGGTGTACGATTGGGTTATTAACGAAGCAACATTTGATCTTACTTTGACTGACATTGATCTGCCAGATGGAGTAGATTGTATGGATTTTGATACTGCGGATGTAACATGCACGGTTACACCTGGAGTGGTTGAGGTTCTAGAAAGAAACAATCGTACATTCGTGATTGATGGAGTAGAAACGATTCTTCAGGTGGTAAACCTACGTAAGAACTTCGACGTTACTATCTCAATTCCTATCAATGGAAGTATGGAGCTAGTGGAATTGGAATTCTCTCGCTGTGAACAAGTGGTATTGTGCGCACCAGAAGGTACAGAGGTGGATGTAACATACTCAGATGCAGACTGCTTTGTATGTACGTTTGATTGTAACGATGATGGCACAGATACAGACGAACTAGCAACATTTGATGCTCAGATCACTGTTAGACTTTGCCAAAGTATTCAATCATCATTCCCTGTAACGGTTGAATTCCTAGCTGAATTCTGTGAGCCTAGAGACGTATTACCAACTCCTTGTCCTACTCCTGTCCGTCCGCCACAATGTCCAATTGTTTTCCCTGATTTTAACGGTGGTAACGGAGAAGCTTAAGTCTCCGGCCAACGGTGGAGTAAAATTAACCCCACAATGATGAGAGCGTGAAATCGGATTTTAACAATCTTGATTTCACGCTTTTTCATTATTTGGCCGGACGGGGAAGAGTAACAATGGTGATAATAGCTAATAGCCAATCATAAGATAAAGGGAGGTATTTCTCTCTTTATTTTTGTTTTTCAGAAGGGGTGGAAAAAATGAGCGACAGCAAAGAACTGACATCCAAGATTCACGCTTACCACCAGCAGACCCAGGATTACTTGACTCGAATGAAAGAGCTGCTTCAACACTCTGCACCTTCCACACCATTTATCTGCTACTTTACATACAGTCTAAGCATCACCCATGTTCCAGACGATGATAATTTATGCCTGGGATCTTTTCATATCAAAAACTTATCCTCTAGTCCAATAAACAATCCTTACCTCTGTATCAAGATTTCTGAAGGGGCTCCGTTTTCTTTTTCCGGCCGATTTGTTTACGACGAGTCAAAAATGCCGCGTCGTGCTCAGGGAGGGTGGAAGCGGGTAAATGAAAGAGATAATAAAGAAGAGTATTGGTTAAAACCGTTAGAGCAATCCACTATCCCTCCAGGTCAAACACTTACTTTTAACAACTTCCAAGTCAAATGGACCGCAGAAGGCGCCTATGCAGGAAGCATTACGGGATTTGTTTATAGTGAGGAAAATAAAGAGGGGATGGCGGCCCTTAATTCTATCAATCTCAATGGTACCGTGCCAAAGAAGGAGGTAGAGCAGGATGACTGAACAGGATAACCATGAATTATTAATGAAGCAATTGATGAAGGGGTTGTTGGAAAATCAACTCAATGAAGTGAGACAAAACGATAAGGGAAACAGTAGTTTTGTATTCTTGGAGAACCATACCTTGAATTTGCTTCTTCTCAGTTATTTGTCCCGAAGCAATGGAAGTTCATATGTTCCTTCTGCAGTAGCTTCACCTCCAGAGGATTTTAGTGCCGCCATTAAAGAAGTCGAACGGATGACAGATGAGAGCAGGGGGGAGTTTGAAGAAGTGCTCAAAATGATAGAAGAGAAATCCTAATTTTGAATGGGAGGACTTTTTAATGAAGAAGGATTCGATTCAGTTGCAGCAAAGGATCATCTATTACAGGGCTGAACTGGATAAATATAAAAAGAAAGTCCAAGACTATCAAAATAATTATCATTACTCTCAGCTGGAGAAGTTAAAAGTCGAGAATTCAGTGCTCATGCAGGAAATAGAAGAATGGCGGAATCAGGAAACAGTGGTCAGGGGAGAATTAAGCAAACGTCTCCAGGGATTTGAAGAACGTACGGCTCGTTTAGAAAAGCAGGAAGAAAGGCTCCAGAAAGAAATACAAGATTGGCAGGAGCAGAATGCGGAATTAAGAGAGCAAAAACGAGATTTGAATCACACAGTTAAGGAATTGGAAGGAAACCTTGGAGAAGTTCGTGTAAGGTTATCGCAGTCACAGAAAGATAATAACCTTCTTCATGTCAGTTATGTCCAGGTAAAGAAAGAATTTCAGAGGGCAAAAGAAGCGAAGTCGATCTCTGATCAAGAAATCGTACTGTTAAGAAAAACGTTATCCGAGGTTAAGCAACAGCTGGAAGATACACGAGCTGTAAACGAAGAGTTGAAAAAACGTATTCAAGGATTTGAAGAACGTACGGCCCGTTTAGAAAAGCAGGAAGAAAGGCTCCAGAAAGAAATACAAAATTGGCAGGAGCAGAATTCAGAATTAAAAGATCAAAAACGAGATTTGAATCACACGGTTAAGGAATTGGAAGGAAACCTTGGAGAAGTTCGTGGAAGGTTATCTCAGTCACAGAAAGATAATAACTTCCTTCATGTCAGTTATGTCCAGGTAAAGAAAGATTTTCAGAAGGCAAGAGAGACGATGTCTGCCTCTGATCAAGAAAATGTGCAGTTAAGAAAAACGGTAGCCGAAGTTAAACAGGAGATGGAAGACAAACTTAAAGAAGCCAACCAAACGATTTCCCAATCTAAAGAGGTTCAGGAATCTCTAAGGTCTAAGGTAAGTAATTTAGAGGCAGCCATTACTCTTCAGGAGAAGGAATGTGAAAATAAATCTATTGAAATAAAGAGTCTACAAACGGAAAACCAGGAGGTAATGACTCAAAAAAATCATTGGAAGGAAAAATACGAAAAAGAAGGGGAAAGTTTAAGAAACAAGATCAAAGAGTATGAGGAGAAAAATAGAAGACACCAGGTAGAAATGAAAAACATTGTAAATGAAAAGGAAAAGCTGAGTGAAGACTTTGAAAGACAAAGATCATCCTGGTTAAAGCAATCGAAGGATCACAAAACTAAAGTGGATCAATTGTATGCTGACATAGAACATTTAAAAAACGAAAACTCGATTCTAAAAGAAAAATATGAGGATCAAAAAACAACTTTAGAAAAAGAGAAAGTAGAAGAGGCAGCTCTTTTATCGGATATGGAGAAGCAAATGCATTTCCTATTGGGTGGAACTATGAGAGAAGGAAATCAATTCAATGGAAAGGTCGCTTTTGTTAAAGCATTAGAACGAAAGTTAGAGGAACTGACGAGTGATATTCATGAGTTAGAAGATAGTATAGATGAAATAGATTAAATGAGCAGGAGTACTAGTATGAATCGAGTTCAACATTCGTTAAATTCTTACCGATGAAGCAAGAGGCTGACTAAGAAAAAGGGGACAAAGAAGGCATATATTCCTTGTAATATGATAATGCTGTGGGAAAGGCAATTCACTGAAATGGTGGATTGCCTTTTTAGGATTTTTACAGAATTCTTGTGGATGTCATGTGGTCCTCGAAGTGAAAAGGTCATAACCAATTGCATATCTTAAATTTATTTCCATAATAAAGGTGATTACATAATTCTGGAGAATACTTAATACATCAAGGAGTAAAACAAAAATCGAGTTAGTGAGGTGTATGTAAAATTAAAAATGAGACTAAAAAAGGCAGTCAATTTTTAATGGAAGAGTATGTTAATCATCATTCACGTGAACTTAATGACATGATCTTAATGAGTTCTCCATCACTGATTTCTTTTATGGATAAAGGTAAAGATATGACTTGGTATTCTCCATTGGAAAATGAAAATCATAAAGAATATCGTAATGAATTTCTCGATTTAGAGGATGAATGGAAGAGTGCTAAATCTCAAATGAAGGGTTATTGGCCTGCTCAAGGTCCGAGGTGGGATGGCATTGCAATGGTCCGTGGAAAGGATGGCAGGAAGGGGTTATTGTTAGTAGAAGCAAAAGCTCATGTAAAGGAAATGAGATCAAAAATAAAAGCAACGGATTCCCATAGTGTAGATCTGATCGAACGAACTATAAGAGAGACAAAAGCCGTTTTTGGGTCAGAGTCCTTGATGCATATATGGTTAAATCAGTACTATCAATTATCCAATCGTTTAGCTTACTTGTATATATTGAATGAAAAAATGAAAATTCCTACGTGGCTTGGGCTCGTGAATTTCGTCGATGATGAAAGTCTCGGTAAAGAAACATCCCTGGATCAGTGGCTGGATCACTACCAGGAAGTATTTGCAGATATGAATATAAAATTTGATTCTTCAAGTCTGCTTAATCGGTTAGTGACTATATTTCCAAAAGGTTTAAAAGGTTAAAAATGGAGGTGAAATGACTTCAAAGATATACGAAAAAGCACTGAAATTACCCGGTAGAATATCGTAACTTAAAAATTTTAATCGATAGTTTTCTACCTTAACAGGGGAAACCGGTGTGTTCCTGAAAGACTACTATTCATAGCAAACTATAAAAATCATTATAAAATCTCTTTCTTTTGTCCATACTGATTCTAAAAAGGATGATAAGCGTGAGTTATATGGAGAAGACCAACCAGGTGATCATGGAAATGAAGCAAGAGGAACGCGCGCAGTTCGGGAATTATTCTTATAGTCCAAGTGGTTTCACCGATGGAAAACAAGAGGTACCTGAGTGGGAAGTTCGTCAATTTGTTCTCAACTATTTTTTAGTTCTCGAAAACTCAAGTAAATACCAATACAAGTAAAAAGCTCCCTTCTGGGGAGTTTTTTCGTTTAGCGGAATATTTTTAGCAGTCTTTTTTTGTTCATCTTCAGTGTGCTTGTTTTCTGGAAAAACGTTTTATTCAAGGGGGAAAAGGAATATTATGTATCATAACTGTTTTTGAAAAGGAGTGTTCCAATGGGTAAATTTATTATGAATCTACTCGCTTATCTGCTTGTTGTCATCGTTAATGGACTCGCCAATGCGCTTCCTCTTAATGGCCAGACAACAGGTGAAATTTCAAACAGGCTGAACGTCTTGTTTACTCCGGCGGGATATGTGTTCAGCATATGGGGAGTAATCTACATTCTGCTTGGCATCTGGGTGCTCCGCCAGTTTCCCTCAAGCAGACGGGAGCTGCCGATCTATCAAGCAGTAAGTTCGCTATTCGTTTTAAGCTGCATTCTTAACAGCCTTTGGATTTTTATGTGGCATTATAACTTCTTTGGACTTTCGGTCATCGTCATGCTCCTTTTACTTCTTACTCTTATTCGTCTTTATGTAAAAGCGAAAGCGGTCGATGCTTCGTTTCTGGATCGATTGCCATTTTCCGTGTATCTTGGCTGGATCAGCGTAGCTACAATTGCTAATATCAGCTACTTCCTGACGTACATTGAATGGAATGGGTTTGGAATTTCTGCTTCAATCTGGACTTTCATACTCCTCATCGTAGCAACCCTGCTTGCTTTCTATATTTTAATAACAAAAAATGACTGGGTATATCCGCTCGTGTTTGTCTGGGCGTTCGTCGGAATAGGTATTAGAAATCAAGATGCCGATGTGCCGCTTGTAGTGTATTCCTCTTATATTCTTGCGAGTCTCATTCTGTTGGTTACGGTTTTTTATGCCTTTAAGCAAAGAAAAGGACAGAGATAAAATTCACAGAAAAGGGTGCTTCTCACTAATTGGAGAAGCACCCTTTTTCATGTTTTGCTTGATCAGATTATTGGACTCGCTTAGCCCGGAGAGTGAATTTATATTCGTCACTTTTAAAATAGTTCTCGCTGTATTCGAAAACCGTCCCATCTGTAAAAATACTATAGGACTGCATTTTTAAAATCGGAGAAGACTCATCTACGGTTAAAGCCTCAGCTATATCCGGGGTTGGTAAAACAGGGATCACTTCCTGAAAGCTTTCCTTTATTTTTTTTCCTACCTCTTTCTCAATATAGTCATATTTTGATCCAGTCATAATTCCATACGATAGATTTGGAAACATCATTACTGGGAGATAGGTTTCTTCCAATACATAGGGAACTTCATCCACAAGTCGCTGCCTGCGTACAAAAAAGACTTTTTCCCCGTCGGAAAGCTGAAGCATTCTTTTTATATAATCAGTAGGATCAATTAATTGGAAATCAAGAATGCGATTGACCGGTTGTTTATCAAGCTTTCTCATTTCTTCTGTAAAACTGATTAATTCAAATATATTGTGTTCAATCTTTTGTTCTTTTACATAGGTGCCGCTACCCTGAATTCTTTCCAGTAATCCTTCTTCCACAAGAACTTTAACCGCCTGCCGCACGGTGACGCGCGAGGCCTGGTATTGTTCAGAAAGGTGGAGTTCTGTTGGTATAGCCTCTCCTTCTTTCCAAACCCCTTCAGAAATATCCTCTTTTATTTGTTGTGCAATCCTTCGATATAAAGGAGCTGCCATACGAATTCCTCCTGTTCATCTATATCCATATTATAACCAATGATCATAAAAATTTCGATACAAATGTTGACGCTTTCATAAATATGTATTATATTCATATTAACAATTATTTAATACAAATATAAGACCTATCAGGAGGCGTATCCTATGAAAAAGCAAAATCTTGTTGTGGTTGGCGGCGGTAGCACTTATACCATTGGCATGATTATGAGTTTAGTGGCGGAGAAAGAACAGTTTCCGTTAAAGTCGATTACATTCTATGACACCAATGCGGAACGTCAGGAGAAAATAGCAAAAGCATCAGAAATCATCTTGCGCGAGAAATATCCAGAACTTGAATCATTCAATTATACGACGGATAAGAAGGAAGCATTAACAGACGCTGATTTTGTTTTTGTGCAAATTCGTACCGGTGGGCTTGCGATGCGTGAGCAGGATGAACAGATTCCACTTCGATACGGGGCTGTAGGGCAGGAAACATGCGGCCCTGGCGGCATGGCTTACGGGCTTCGTTCCATTGGAGATATGATTGATCTCGTCAATGATATTCGCCATTACTCCCCTGAAGCCTGGATTTTAAATTACACGAATCCAGCTGCCATTGTTGCGGAAGCTCTCCGCCGTGAATTTCCTGAAGATAAGAAGCTGCTGAATATTTGTGATATGCCGGCGGCAATTATGGTGAGTTATGCTGGAATACTAGGTAAGGACGTATTTGATCTTGTCCCTGAATACTTTGGTCTTAATCACTTTGGCTGGTTTACTAGAATCTTAGATAAAGATGGCAAGGATCATACAGACACGATTAAGCGTGCTATTACAGAGGATGGATTTATTCCTGAAGATGCTGAGATCGCTAATGATCCTTCCTGGATTAAAACGTTCAAACAAGTCGAACAGATGGTGACGGATTTTCCTGAATATTTACCTAACACGTATTTGCAGTATTATTTATATCCTTCACAGATGGTGGATAAAGAAGAGCCGGATAATACCCGTGCCCGCCAGGTTATTAACGGTCGCGAAAAGCGGGTTCATACCCTGGCTGATCAAATTATTGCGGACGATACTACTGAAAATGTAGAGCTTGAAGTAGATATCCATGGCCGTTACATGATTCGAGTGGCGGCATCCATGGCCTATAACAACGGTGACATTTTTATTGTCATGGTCGAGAACAATGGAACGATTGCCAATTTACCTGACGATGTCATGGTGGAGGTTCCTTCAGTCATAACCAATCGCGGACCCAAACCATTCGCCGTAGGTCACATTTCTACTTTTTATAAAGGGCTAATTGAAGGCCAGTTGGCTTACGAAAAACTCGTGGTAGATGCTTACTATGAAAATAGCTATGAGAAGGCCTTGCAAGCCTTGACCTTAAACCGCACCGTGGTCGATGCTCCAAGAGCAAGAAAGATCCTTGACGATATGATTGATGCGAACAAGAACTATTGGCCAGAATTGTACGCTAGTAAAAACGCTCAAACGGTTTAATTAAAATAGATAGACCCGGACCGTGTATTCGGGTCTATTCTTTCCCTTAGTAAGAAAGCGTTTGCTTAAAAGGAGGATAAGCTAGATCATGAAAAAACATTTTGGAGCTTTACAGAAGTTTGGTAAGTCGTTGATGGTGCCAGTCGCCCTCTTGCCTGCCGCAGGTATATTACTTGGAATTGGCGCCGCCCTTACGGGTCCACTGTCAGAAACGCTGACCTTTTTACAAAATGATGCGATTCAGTTCATCGGTCAAGGAATGTCGGACATTGGAATCAGCATATTCAATAACTTGGCTATTATATTTGCCCTTGGTGTCGCAATCGGTCTAACGAATGGGTCGGGAATTGCTGCACTGGCTGCACTATTAGGGTACGTTATTATGAATAAAACCATTTCTTTTGCGCTCAGCATCACACCTGAGATGGTACAGGAAAGCGGAGAATATGGTTCTGCCCTGGGCATTCCCACTCTGGAAACGGGAGTGCTCGGAGGGATTGTTGTCGGTTTACTCGCTGTTTTTATTTACAATAAATTTCACGAATTTGATCCACCCGAAGTACTTGGATTCTTTGCTGGGGATCGTTCGGTCGGGATAGCCATGGTTTTCTCTTCCATATTTCTTGCTATGGCTATGATGGTCGTGTGGCCTCCGATTCAAGGTGGCATTAATGCAGTAGCTAACGTGATTGCCAATGGAGCAACGAACCCGCTTTACATTGGATTATACGGTTTCCTTGAAAGGGTTCTTATACCAACCGGACTTCACCATATTTGGTACGCCCCGTTTTTATGGACCTCACTAGGTGGTACAGCTGAAGTTGCAGGAAGTGCTGTATCCGGAGACCAGTACATCTTTTTAGCACAAGTGGCTGAAGGAGTGGAAGTAACCGCTGGACGTTTCATGGCTGGTAAATTCCCTGTGATCATGTTTGGACTTGTCGGAGCGGCTCTTGCTATGTATCGTCAGGCGGACAAGAAAAACCGTCCCGTAGTAAAAGGAATGCTTGTGGCTGCTGCTGGTACAGCCTTTATTACCGGAATCACAGAGCCTATTGAATTTACATTCTTATTCGTAGCGCCTCTCCTATTTGTGTTTCACGCCGTATTAGCTGGCATATCCTTTGCGGCTATGTATATGTTAGACGCTAATATCGGCTGGGCAGGAGGATCCGGCCTCATCGATTATGTGCTGGTCAATGCGATTCCAGGCACAAATAATTGGTGGATGAATATCGTAGTCGGAGCCATCTTCTTCGTTGTTTATTATTTCTCATTCTCCTTTGCTATTAAAAAATGGGATTTGGCTACTCCAGGCCGTGGAGGTCAAGAGAACAAGCTTTACACACGTAAGGATTTCAACGAAAAGAAAAAAGGTGGAAAATCCGAACAGACTCGTGAAACGGCCGCATCGATTATGACGGCTTTAGGCGGGGAATCCAACTTGAAACATGTGGATGCCTGCTTTACCAGATTAAGAGTCGAAGTAAACGAAGTCAGCAAGATCGATGAAGAGGAGTTAAAAGCTCTTGGAGCCGCCGGCGTAGTTAAAGTAGATCAGAATATTCAAGCGATCTTCGGAGGCCGTTCCGATCTTTATAAAAATGAGATTAATCGTATTAGGGAGAATTCAAGTGTATCCTGATGAAGCTTGAATAATCATTTTCGGGTTTGAGTGAAGATAAAAACCTGAATCAAAAAAGCCTGCCATGAGTTCAAAAAGCTCATGCAGGCTTTTATTTTATAAAGGTTATTGTTGATATTTAACAGAGGTTTATTACGTTATAGGGCCGGATTGTGGAAGACTCAGTTTCGAGATAATTCGGGTCCGTCGCCTTAAATTGATGAGGGAGGCTACGGAAAACAACTCGCTTTCCTGCGGGGGAACTGGCAAGCCTCCTCGGTCGCTGTCACTCCCTGTGGGGTCTCGCCTAGCTCCTTCTCCCGCGGGAGTCTCGTCGTTTCCTTCGCCTCCCTATGATGAAGAGTGCACGGACCCTTCTATAGGCGAAAAGAGAGTTTGATTCGCCTCAAATGCTTATATAACGAGGTTCATTCATCTGGATAAGCTCGTTGTTAAAAATGTTTCTCCATCATAAACCAGAGGTTTTCAAACATGATTTCGAGCTCCATATATCGAAAGGTCCGAAGGGGGACGATGCAGACTCCTGCGGGATGAACATGATCGGTAAGATCCCGGAAGGCGAAGCCTGAGGAGGCTCAGCACAGAAGAGGAGGTTCGACTAAGAACGCCACGTCGTGTGGCAACGTCGAACGACCCTGCGTCGTGCAGGGCCGGAAAGCGAAATCGTCCCCCTCCGGACCTAATTCTCACAAAAGTCTCGAAACTGAGTCTTCCAGTAACGGGAGCTTTACTGGAATTTTAATTCGGAAGTTTAACTTGGTCTGTAAATAAAGCAAGAAGGGAAAGGTGAGGAGATAGACTTAAATTACATTTACATATACCACACTTCATTATTTGTTGAGGAAATGGCGATGGCTCCTGCCTGTAAGGCTGTAACGACATCTACTTTTTCGCAAACTAAGCCACTCGCTATGATGGGTACATCAATTTTATCTTTTACCCAACCGATGGCCTTAGGCATCATGCCTGGAAGAATTTCGATGAAGTGCGGGTTGGAGTTTGCGATTTGTTTATCAATGCTTTTGAAAGAAATAGAGTCGACCAGAAAGAAGCGATGTACCGTGTAAAAGCCATAGTTTCTTGCTGCATGAACCATCTGAGCTTTTGTACTAATAATGCCGTCGGCTTTGGTGCTTTCTTTTAAGAATTGCAAAGCGACTTCCTTATTAGACGTACCTTCTAAGAGATCCACGTGTACAAAAGCAAGCTTTCCATGAGCTTTAACTTGATCCACGATTTTTCCGACATTGATGATATCGCTATTTAAAATAAAGATAATATTACAATCTGTTTGAATGGCTTCCTGCAGTCCATTGCTGTCTTTGACCGCAGCGATGACGGGATTTTCTTCGAGGACTTCTTCTACATGCTGTTTCATGACAATCTCCTTATCCAGTAAGTTTTCTCTAATTATTATATAGCAGATACAGATTGATGGAAAATTAAACGGGTTGCTTGTTGAATGGGACTGGTTCGGCTGTAAAGTCGTATAAAGGGGAAAGTTGACAGCTTTTGGAGAGAGTCCTATACTAATAGACAGATAAGTTACTAGAGCCGAGAGAAAAGTAACTTCCCCTGGGGGAAGTATGCTTTTCTCTCTTTTTTTTGGCTCATTATTTTAGGAGAAGGGAGTGATACAGCTGTGAAACTGACAGATTTTACGATGGATTTCTTTTCCCTCGAAGGTCAAACGGCTCTCGTAACTGGAGGGAACTCTGGTCTCGGCCGTGCATTTTCTGTGGCTTTAGCTGAAGCGGGTGCAGATGTCTTTATTGCAAGTTTGACAGAGGATGATGGAACAACGAGAGAACTTATTGAAAGTAAAGGCTCCCGCATGGAATTTATGCAAGTAAATATTACAGAAGATGGAGCTGCCAAGCGCACGATTGAGCAGTGTGTAGAAACGATGGGATCACTCGATATTGTGGTAAATAGCGCCGGACTCAATAAGGTTGCCGGGTTTGATGAATTCGGAAGAGATAAATGGGATCCACTGATCCAGGTAAACTTAACGGCTGCATTTGAAATTAGCCATGAAGCTGCAAAAGTCATGATTCCTAAGAAGCGTGGGAAAATTATTAACATTTGTTCCGTGTTTTCTTTTCACGGAGGGAGCGGCTCACCTGCCTACGCAGCCAGTAAGCATGGAGTAGCAGGATTAACGAAGGCTTACTGTGATGAGCTGGCAGGTTATAACATCCAGGTGAATGGTATAGCACCCGGCTACTATGCTACGGAGCTCACTCAGGAAACAAGAAACAATCCGGAGACCAACCAAAAAGTATTGGATCATACACCGGCCAATCGATGGGGAGAGCCTATGGACTTGATGGGGGCAGTCGTCTTTCTGGCCAGTCGTGCGTCAGACTATGTGAATGGCCATATTGTAGCAGTGGACGGCGGCTATCTCGTTCGATAAGACAGAATCGAAGGGAAGGTGGCACAAAATGAATAATAAATACTTAATCGGAGTAGATGGAGGTTCACAGAGTACGAAAGTAGTGATCTTTGACCTGCAAGGAACAATTGTCAGTGAAGGAAAAAAAGAGCTAAAGCCTATGGATCTTCCAAAGCCTGGGGTGGTGGAGCATCCTGAGGATGATTTGTGGGATTCTTTAATTGATGCAAGTCAAGAAGCGATGAGCAATTTTTCCGGAAACAAGGAAGATATCATTGGCCTTGGTCTTTGCACCATCCGCTTTGTCCGTTGTTTACTCAAAAAGGACGGAACGCTTGCTTCTCCGGCATTAAGCTGGATGGACGAACGAGTGTCTAAGCCTTATGAACATGTCAATTCTGAGGTTGCCTATGTCACTACCTCTTCCGGATATATCACACATCGGCTGACTGGTCAGCTCAGGGATTCAGCTGGCAATTACCAGGGTATGTGGCCGATTGATACAGATACGTGGGATTGGAGTGAAAGCGAAGAGGTTTTTGAACAATATAACATTCCACGTGATATGCTCTTTGATCTTCAATATCCAGGTACGGTTCTTGGCCACATCACGAAGGAAGCTTCTGAGGCAACAGGAATTCCTTTGGGCCTGCCAGTTGTTGCAACCGCGAATGATAAAGCGGTGGAAGCTCTGGGAGCTGGTATGATTTCTGAGGATGCTGCCCTCGTTTCGCTTGGAACATACATAGCGGGTATGGTTCATGGGCACGAGAATCCTGAAGCTCCTGAACATTACTTTGCTAACTTTGCAGCTGTTCCCAATGAATACCTTTACGAATGCAGCGGCATACGTCGCGGGATGTGGACGGTGAGCTGGTTCAAGGATCTGTTGGGAGAAGAGCTCACGAAAAAAGCAGATGAGTTTGGTTTGTCCCCCGAAGAATACTTAAATAAAGAAGCTGCAGAAAATGTACCAGCTGGCAGTGATGGTTTAATGACCGTGCTGGATTGGCTTTCTCCGCCGGACGAACCCTTTAAAAAAGGGATAATGATTGGCTTTGATGGCCGGCATACCAGGGCTCATATGTATCATTCCATTCTAGAAGGCATTGCCCTCACAATGAAAACCAATGTGGATGCCATGAGTGAAGAGCTTAACAAGACACTTCGTAGTCTTTACATTACGGGCGGAGGTTCTAACGGGGATTTGATGATGCAGATATTTGCCAACGTTTTTGGGATCCCGGCCAAGCGGACAAAGGTTAACGGTTCGGCCAGTCTGGGTTCTGCGATTAATACGGCTGTAGCTCTAGAAGTATATCCCACTTATGAAGAGGCGATTGAACAGATGGTTCAAGTGGAGGATACGTTCCTTCCAGAGGAGAATAAGCATCAGTTTTATACCCGAATGAACCACGAGGTATACCAGCAGATAGCCTCGCATGCAGACGAACTATTGAAGAAATCTTACCAGCTTTTTCATGAATCATAAGCTCGTTCTGTTTTTATAAAAAAAATACGCAAAGGAGTTTTTAATGATGACGTTAACGAAAGAACAAATTATCAGCGATGTTCAGTCCATTGTTTCTGCGGAACAAGTGATTACAGATGAGGAAGTGCTAAAGGAAAATAGTGTTGACCGTTTTAGAAAGTATGAAACGATTCATGGTGTTTATACACAGCCGCTTCCGGCAGCCGTCGTTAAAGTGAAAAATGAACAGGAAGTATCCGCGCTTCTAAAGTATATGAATGAAAATAACATTAACGCGGTACCAAGAACAGGCGGATCCGCTACAGAAGGCGGGCTTGAAACCGCCGTGGAAAACTCCCTTGTGATAGATGGATCAGCTATGAATGAAATCGTGAGCATTGATTCTTATGACATGCTGGCCACGGTTAAGTGCGGAGTACCTTTGGAAGAGCTTGAAGATCAATTGCGCGAGCAAGGATTAACAACCGGGCATTCTCCTCAGTCTAAGCCGCTTGCTCAAATGGGCGGTTTAGTAGCCACAAGAAGTATCGGTCAACTTTCTACTCTGTACGGCGGTATTGAAGATATGGTAATCGGCGTCGAAGCCGTGTTCCCAAACGGCGAAATCACGAAAATAAAGAACGTACCAAGACGTGCGGCAGGGCCGGATATTCGCCATGTCATCATTGGTAATGAAGGAGCCCTTTGCTACATTACAGAAGTTACGGTGAAAGTGTTCCAATATCAGCCGGAAAATAACCAGTACTATGGTTATCTTTTAGACGACATGAAAACAGGCTTCGAAATTTTAAGAGAGGTCATGGTCCAGGGCTATCGTCCTTCTGTCGCTCGTTTGTATGACCCTGAAGATGCGGCGGATCATTTTACGTTCTCTAAAGGAAAATGTGTATTGATCTTTATGGCGGAAGGACCGAAGCCTATTGTTGAAGCAACTGGAAAGGCGATTGAAGATATCGTTGCTCCATACAATGAAGGAGAACGCGTGGAAAGCAACTTAATCCAAAACTGGTTCGAGAATTTGAACTGGGATCCTTCCAAGGTTATAGAAGAACGTCAGCAGATTAAAGAAACCGACAACATTGGTTTTACTACAGAAGTATCCGGCTCCTGGGGGGTAATTAACGATATTTATGAGCGCTGCATTAAGCGCGTTCGTGAGGAAATCCCTCATATCACTATGCTTGGTGGACACTCTTCCCACAGCTATATGAATGGAACAAATATGTATTTCGTTTACTACTACGATCTTGTAGATATTAAGCCAGAGGAAGAAATTACAAAATATCACTACCCGATTAACAAGATTATTGTAGAAGAAACCATCGCAGCAGGTGGATCCATGGTGCACCATCATGGAGTTGGAAAGCACCGGACCCCTTGGATTAAAGATGAGTACGGTTCTTCTTATTACATTCTGGAAACGTTGAAGAAAGCCTTTGATCCTAATGGAATTATGAATAAAGGCACAATTTTTCCTAAAGAAGACTAAGAAATATACGGTAAAAAATATTGCTGGGAGGACGAGCTGCGTGAAAAGTCGCGGCTCGTCGCCTTCCTCCATGTTTAAAAAGAAGAAGGGTATCCTTCTTTCACATAAGTAATCTCCATTAATGAAAACGTTTACTAAACATAGAAGACTTAGGATCAACTGATTAAATCAAGGAGGAAAAATATGAACAATTTAAAGAAGAATATGATTCGGCCGCTGGTCTTTTTTCCGGCGTTTATATTGCTTTTAATTACTATTATCCTGAACTTTGTTAATTACGATTGGTTTCTTCGTGTAACGACCGCAGCACAGAACTTTATGACTCAAGAAGTAGGCTGGGTCTTCAGTCTAGCGGGAGTGGCTTGTGTCATTCTAATTATCTTTGCTTACTTTTCACCTCTTGGGAACGTAAGAATTGGGGGAGAAGATGCGAAGCCGCTGTTGAAAAAGAGAACCTGGTTTGCGATTACATTAACGACAACGATTGCCGCAGGTATTTTATTTTGGGGAACAGCCGAGCCTATTTCTCACTTGACTTCTCCTCCTAAATCTCTGGGAATTGAACCGATGTCCCCTGAAGCGGTGCTATTCGCAATGGAAACATTGTATCTTCACTGGACATTCATTCCCTATGCCTTCTATTCCGTCCCGACCATTGTATTTGCGTTTGCTTACTACAATATGAAGCGTTCCTTTAGTGTAGGCGCACAAATATCTCCAGCTCTAAGAAACTATAACCAGGATAAAATTAACGTCGTTGTTGATGCTGTAATACTTTTTGCGGTTGCTGCTGCGATTTCATCTTCATTCGGTACTTCCGTTATGAATATGGGGGGAGGCATTAACTCCTTAACTGGTATTGATAATGATAAGTCTCTATGGATTGTAATTACGATTATTGGAACGATTGCCTTCATCGTTTCTTCCAGTACTGGACTTATGAAAGGAATCCGGGTGCTAGCCGACTTCAATATCTATCTTTATTATGTGATTTTAGCTGCTCTCATTATTTTAGGTCCGACTGTGTATATGTTCAGTTTAGGAACGGAGAGTTTTGGAGGCTTCTTGTCAGGATTCTTTGATAAAGCTCTCTTTACAGGTCAGGCCGCTGGGGATTCATGGGCTACGGGCTGGACAACCTTTTATTGGTCAAACTGGATGGCCTGGGCCCCTGTAACAGCCGTTTTTCTGGCGAGGATAGCCTATGGTTATACGGTTAAAGAAGTAATCATGATGAACTTTGTTATCCCTGGGCTCTTCAGCGTCATTTGGATGACTGTGCTTGGCGGAACAGCCATCAACTTTCAGATGACAGGAAAAGTAGATATCGCAGCTATTATTGACGCCCAAGGAACAGGAGCAGCAGGTTATGCTGTCTTGAGTGAAATTCCGTTTTCCGGCATTCTGATTGTTCTCTATTTGTTAGCTGTAATGATTTCCTTCGTAACAGCAACGGACTCGACAACCAATGCGATGGCGAGTATCAGTGCTACGGGCATAACGGAAGGTGCTCAAGAGGCCCCGATCTTTATTAAGATTACCTGGGGACTGATCGTTGGAGCTGTAGCACTCATTTTCATTTCGACTCTTGGTATTAATGGGATCATGACCTTGTCCTACCTGGGAGGATTTCCAGCGCTATTCTTAGGAATTCTCAGTATATTATCTCTGATTGTGGTGATGAGAAATCCAGCGAAATTTGACCGTCATTCGAAAAAGCAAAAACAAAGGGATTCAGCTTAAAAGAGCTAGTAGAGACTGTACTGCTTTATAAAAAATCTATTCTTCTTTGGCAGTCTATGTATCTTATTATCAAATAGTGAATTCTAACTTAACAATAACAAGAGCCACTCTACTAGGGTGGCTCTTGTTTTTTTACCAGAAGAAAGCTGAAGCCAGAGCGACACCAGTGATGGCGCCGATTGCAAATGGAATACCGAACCCGTACCCTCCGTAAAAGAAAAAACCATATCCACGTGGACCCGGGAATGGACGCAGCCACACATGGTTGCGAGTCACTCGGGTAATTCTGCCGTAATGAACACGGCCATCACCACCGGTTAGACGGACATCTCTACCATGATAACGGCAGCAGAGACCATAAATGTTGGATTGAGACAAGTAAACACTTCCTTTCTTTCCTACATAGAGGACTATGATTATAGAATATGTTTGCAGACGAGTTTTGCGTAGACGAATGTTGATATTTCGGCATAGTTTATAATAAAAATGTTTTTTGCACTAAAGTCATAGAATGAATGAGAGCCAAATTAGAGAGGGTGTGTAAATTGGGAATCATAGATACTTCACGTGCGGTGGGAGCTTTTAATGAAAAATGTAAGAGAAAGTCTCCATTGCAATCTCCTTATATCGTCCAACGAGAAACAATGTGTCAGCCTGCTCAACATCCCTTCGAGGGGCTGACAGAAGAAGAGATTCAGTATATTTTGTTATCCTATGGTCTATTCAAGCCAGATGCATGGAGAAGAGCCTGTAAGTTGGTGAAGAAGTGGAAGGAAGATGGACTATATGGAAAGTTGGAAAAGGAATACCACCATCTAAAAAAAATATGGAAAGGTCCGGATGTTCCTGTGTATCTTTATCCCTTCCAGGAAGGAAGTTCTTTCCTAAGAGGGGACAAAAAAAATAAGGGAGGGGTAGCATTTAAGGAAGGATTATACCTGTTTTACGGAGAGCCAAAAAGAGAGGATGATTGGAAAGCGGTTTTAGCTCACGAATACAATCATGTCTGCCGCTTAACAGAAAAGAACGTGGATATGGAGCATGTAACGTTGCTTGAGTCCCTGGTAATTGAAGGTTTGGGAGAGTACGCTGTCTGCGAGGTTTATGGAAAGGATTATACATCTCCGTGGACGACCCTTTACAGTGAGAAGCGGTTGAATCAACTATGGCGGGACAAATTCATTCTCAATCTTTCAACCGAAGAGCGTGAACGTCATATGGATTTTCTTTACGGAAACAAAAAGCGCGGCCTTCCCAGGTGGGCAGGGTATCAGATTGGCTATAAAATTATAGAGTCTTATCATGAAGCCCATCCAGAACAAAGTCTGCAAAAGATGATGAAGCTAGAGGCAGAGGATTTGATTAATGGATCTTCTTTCTCATTAAACACAAACCAATAATAGGTATGAATTCAAGAGAATAGGGACAACTGCTGATACCTCCCTCGGTTCATTTTCATAGAATACTTAAGAATTCCAGGAAATGACGAAGGAGGTTTATTTTTTGTTCGATAAATTTGAGAAAAAGACCGGCGTTAAAATGGATGAAGTTTTTAAATTAGCGAGGTCGCTGCAGGGTGCGAATTTCAAAGATGAGAAAACGGTCAGAAATGTAATAAAGAAAGTCTCCGCAATGGCAAACCGACCGGTTTCCAAGCAGAAAGAGGACATGATTGTAAAGGCAATTCTTGATGGAAAAGTACCGAAAGATCTGTCATCAATAGAAAAAATGATGAAGAAGAAATAATATAATGAAAGATAGCCTCTTCGATAGTGGACTGATCGAAGAGGACTTTTAATATACATTACTTTTCGCAGAGAAAGATACGGTAGCTTAATGACTTTTTATGGGCCTTTAAGAAAGCATGGTGCTCATCCCAAAGATCATACAGATCCTCACTAATATTGTTGGAAGGGTGGAGGTCCGTAATTTGAGTCTCGACTATTGTATCAACGTCGGGCACACGGGAAACACGAGCAAATCCTGCGCTGCTCAGTTTGTCTATCCACTGTCCTTCTGTTAATACCTCTTCAATCCCATACAAATCTTTAACGGTCGAGAGTTGCTTTTTAGATAATCGTTTGGCTGCTGTCATTTCGTTACATAGGAACACTCCTTTTTCTTTTAAAACCCGGTGAATTTCGTGGAGTGTTTTTTGAGCGTCTCCTGTAAATGAAATTACAGATTCGGCCAGTACCATATCAAACGTGAGGTCGGCAAATTCGAGGTTCATTGCACTTCCATACTGGACGGCTGCTTTTGATTGTAATCGTTTGGCTGCTTTCTCCACCATAAGAGGGTGGTTGTCTATAGCTGTTACGGTGTAACTTAAATGGTCTGAGAGATATTCGGCGGTTTGGCCGGTTCCACAACCAATGTCTAATACAGATGATGAAGGAGGCAGTGGAATGGATGACAACACTTTTTTCGTTAAAGGAAAACCACCGGGATGTGCGCCTCCCACTCCGAATTCTGCTAGTAAATCAAGATAACGATTCCCCATAATCATTTTTCTTCCTTCCCCTTTGAATTGTTAACAGTGTATGAATAAGAGCGGAACGAGTGAGCAATCTGTGTTGTAATTAACAAAAAGCAGCCCCTCCAAATCTATTGGAGAGGCTGCTTTTATGGTAGTCTCAATTTAATCTTCATCTCCAGGCCCCATGACCGTAGTGAGTTGGGTTCATCCATTGTGGATCCGATAAACCTCCCCTTTGAATTTAAAGATAAGCTCCCGATTCTGGAAGACTCAGTTTCGAGACTTTTGTGAGAATTAAGTCCTGCGGGGGACGATTTCGTTTTCCGCGGCCCTGCACGATGTAGGGCCATAGGAAAGTGTTCAAATGTGCAATCACCCCGAAAGACACGAACAGCATAAGCCGAGCATCAAAAGGATGGCGGTTTTTCCATCCGTTGATGAACGGCTTATGTCTCGAGTGTCTGGGTGATGGAACAAGACGAGTTATTTCCCCACCAGCCACCTCCTCATCTCGTAACGGACCCAATTTATCTCGAAACTGAGTCTTACACTATACGACCCTATAGCTTAATAATCCTTTTATAAAAATCAACAGTAATACTTAACGGAGCTGTCATTATAAAAGCAGAGCTTAAGAAAAGTTTTTCCTAGACACCTCTCTATAAAAAAATTTTGCCATCTACTAAGCCGATTTATTTTCCTGCTCTTCCACATTTTTTTGCAGCTCCTGCTTGTCGGCTTTCAATGCTTTAAACAGGGAGAATACCATAAGCAGCATGATAAATGAAAACGGGAAGGCTGCTGAAATTAAGGCATTCTGTAAAGCAGTAAGACCTCCTGTATATAAGAGTACAGCGGCTATGGCAGACTGTGCGATTCCCCAGATAAACTTCACCGTTTTCGGGGGATTGAGTGAGCCATTGGTCGTCTGCATCCCTAGCACAAAGGTAGCAGAGTCGGCAGAAGTGATGAAGAAGGTTCCAATCAGCATCATCGCAACAATGGACAGAAAAATACTCATAGGAAACTGATCAAATACTCCAAACAGGGCCTGTTCGTCAGGAAGGCTGCCGATATCAGCCCCGTTTTGCTGAGTTTGAATGCCCGTTGCTCCAAAGGCGGTCATCCATAGAAAACTGACGACAGAAGGTACCAGAAGGACGCCGGAAAGAAATTCTCTTATGGAACGTCCTTTCGATACACGTGCGATAAAAATGCCTACAAATGGAGACCAGGCGATCCACCAGGCCCAGAAGAAGACGGTCCAATCCATAACCCATTGTTTTTCTTCCTCACTATTCGGGTTCATCCGTAAACTCTCGGTAGCAAGCGTTTGAATATAGGATCCAAGCGTATCCGTGAAGGTGTTGGCTATATAAACAGTGGGTCCAATAATCAGCATGGTGATAAATAAAATAGCAGCAAGCCCCATGTTCGCGTTACTTAAATACTTAATTCCTTTACTCAGCCCAGTATAGGCAGACACCATGAATAAAGCTGTAACGACTATAATAATGAGGAGCTGGACCCAAAATTGTTTTTCGATATCCAATAAGTAGGTAAACCCGCCATTGATTTGGGCCGCACCAAATCCTAGAGTAGTGGCTACCCCTACTATGGTGGCAAATACGGCGATTACATCAATGGCTTTCCCCCATGCTCCTTTCATTTTATCTCCAAAAATTGGCTCAAGCGTCGCACTGATCAAGCCGGGTTTTCCGTGGCGGAATTTAAAATAGGCAAGTATTAAAGCGACAATAGCATAAATGGCCCATGCATGAACCCCGTAATGGAAAAAGGTGATCCGCATAGAATCGCGGATGGCTTCTGTTGTGCCGGGCTCAGCGAGAGGAGGGGTTTTAATAAAGTGGGATACCGGGGAGGCGGCGCCGTAAAAGACAAGGCCAATACCCATGCCTGCACTGAATAACATGGCAAACCATGTAGAATAGCTGTAATCGGGTTTATCATCAGGTTTGCCAAGTTTGATTTTACCGTAAGGACTGAAAATAAGGTAAATACATACAAGAACGAATAAAGATACAATTAATAGATAATACCACCCAAAGTGAATGGATATGTAGTTCTTTACATTTGCTGAAATAGTTTCGAAATTTTTAGGGGCAAGTGCTCCCCAGACCGAGGCAGACAATGTAATGGCTAACGTGATCCAAAATACGGATGTTAATTTTTTCATTTGACTCTCCTTCCGGAATTCAACCTAAACATAATATAGGAAGAATTCAATATTATGTAATTTTAATACCCAGAAGAATGTAATATAAACAAGTGAGGTGTTCTTATTTGCCTTATTTAGGTATAATTATTCAGAAAATGTCGAAATTTATTAGTGAGAATAGGTTTGTCATTACCCATTTTTTAGAAATAAAATAGAATATTTAAATTAGGTAAAAAGTTTGTTTATAGCGTTCTAATGAATTGTTTGAGGTGAAAGCTGGTTGTCGTATCAACGAAATTTGGGTTAACGGTGGTATTCTGTTATTCATGGGCTTGAAACAGCAAATTAAAAAATCCCCGCCGCAGCTTTTTTTGCGAGTCAGGGATTTTTAATATCATACCTTAATTATTTATCCTCATCCTCATAAGGGTAAAGTTCTTCGGAAGCTTCTGTACTTAATTGAGGATTGGGGCTCATATTTTCTGTTCCTGCTTCCTCACCATCCAAGTTGCGCGCTACAGACTGGTGGAAGAAGTATTCAAAAATCGTGAGGGAGATGGTCGCAATTAGTGTTGCTGAAAAGACATTGTCTCCGACAGTGAGTGCATCCGTCATCAAGTAAACCAAAAGGAACGTGAACACGAAATCTGAAATCGTAGCTGTGGTATTACTTGATCGGGACAGGATTAATAAGTCGCCCACAGCATAAGAAACGGCTGTTAAAACCAATGAGATTAAGAACACATTTCCAAAAGATACGTCAAATCCGCCACCTAAAATGATAAGAAGGATCGGGAAAGTGAACAAAAACTTCATAGCGATTAATTTCAAGTGTTCCATGAATAATCACCTCCTGCGTCTTTAGCTTCCTTCAAATCCATTTGTTCTATACCTTATTTACGGTTAATTTACAAATGGTTTTTAGGGGAATTGTCTCGAAGGGGGAGCTTCTGCAGGTGTTGGATAAGTGAAGTTCATATCATGAAGTTAGCCGGATAAAGGCCACATAAGCAAATTAATCGAAAAAACAAGCCCTACATAGGCGCTTGCTTTTTTGATTAATGTATCGAATCGTTGCGCTGATCAACATACAAACTGCCATCTTTTTGAACTTCTGCGTAGAAGACATCGGAAATTGATAATACACCAGCTGATTTAAGCTGTTGGTGAAGCCATTTTTGATCGATGTTTAAAAGTTGCAAATTTGCCTCGACTATTTTTCCATCTGAAACGAGGGTGGTGGGAATGGGATAAACAGCAGGACTCCTTGTAACTGCATTCGCGTCTTTTTTTGTAAACGGCTGATCTCCCGTTTTTTTCATAACAGAAAGCGTGCCGTCGGTTTCGAAAATAGCATAATCCACTTCATTTATAGAAAATACGTTTTTCTTTCGAAGTAATACGTGCAGGGAATCCAGATCAAGACGGGCTTTTTTTAAAGCACCTTCAAGCACTTTCCCTTGTTTCACAACGATGAGAGGATGGCCGTCGATTACCGATCTGACATCCTTCGATTTGATGTCCATATACCCTAGAAAAACAGTAAATAAAGCCCAGCTTACTAATGCAATCAATCCATTACGTACACTTAAGGAAGCATCAATGGCAAGAGACGCACCGATCGTACCTATGGAAATAGCGGATACGAAATTGAAAAACGTCAGTTGGGAAATTTCTTTTCTTCCCATTATTCTTGTAAGAACTAAAAGGATAGTAAAAGCTAATACCAGTCTTATTAGTAATTCAGTAACATCCATGGCTCAGATCCTCTCTTTGACTCGTCCTCATTGTAAAGTTCCTAACCTTTTTAACTTGAGCCTGCCCTCCGATGGTTCACAAGTAAGGTATTTTAGGCTTCTCGGTGTGTGCGTCGTACAAGGTAGCGCCGAAGAAGTTTCTAAATGCTTCCGGAACTGAATTCCGGTTTACAGCTGCGATAGCCGTCGTTAAAGGTAGCCCTTTAGGGCAGGACTGTACACAGTTTTGAGAGTTGGAACATGCTTCAATTTCTCCTACTCTCTAAATATTTCCAAACCGCCTATGGGTTATACGAAAATTTTCTATAATAGCAAAAAGCCAAACCGCTCCGTTTATCACCTTGTTGGTGCTGCTTTAACCAAAGGCTATATCGATTTCTTCATATATAAATTCACAGGATGTGTCGATGAAACCATCTCACTCAGACCCGTAGCCTACTATGGATTTCGAAACAAATCGGAGATTGTAATTTTCCAAAAAAAGGACATGGAATCGAGATTGCGGGCTGAAAAGGACTTGGAAACGCTTTATAAATAGATGGTTACATAATTATGTGAACTTTCTTAACATAGGAGTTGTTTTAATATTTAGAATTTGGTAAAGTATAATATAACATCTGATGTTAGAAAATATCACATAGAAGGGGATGGCTATTATATGGATGCAACTTTTTTAATGAACAACTTGTGGATTGTCGTTTGTACGGTTCTTGTTTTATTGATGCAAGGTGGTTTTATTTTACTAGAAGCAGGATCCACGCGAATGAAGAACGCGGGTCACATTGCGGGTAAGACGGTATTTACGGTAGGAATTGTATCTCTGGTGTTCTGGGCCGTGGGCTATGGATTGATCTACGGAGAAGGGAATGCATTTATTGGATTTTCTAATTTTTTTTATGGTGATGCGACCACAATGGGAGAGGGGTTAGCAGGCTCTGTTGACTTTATGTTCCAGCTTGCGTTTGCAGCAATTGCTCTGACGATTGCATTTGGCGGTTTTGCCGAACGCGCGAAGCTAGTGGCTTACGTAATTTTTGCTATTTTATTTTCTATTGTTATTTATCCTGTCATCGCCCACTGGATCTGGGGCGGAGGCTGGTTAGCTGGCCACGGCAAGCAGGATTTTGCGGGTTCGACCGTCGTACACTTAACAGGGGCAGCGGCTGCTCTTGCTGCCACAATGATCTTGAAACCGCGTATTGGTAAATATAATAAAGATGGTTCTTCTAACGAAATTGCCGGACATAACCAGGTTTTTACTGCGTTAGGTGTACTTATTCTCTGGGTAGGCTGGTTTGGTTTTAATGCAGGAAGTACATTTGGTGTAGCCGATGCTTTCTTCGGTTATGTAGCTCTTAATACACAGCTTGCTGCAGGTGCAGGGGCTATTGGTGCTATGCTGATGGTTTGGGCTGTTACAGGTAAAGCTGACGTGCCTACCACACTAAATGGCGCACTGGCGGGTCTCGTTGCAATTACTGCATCTTGTGCGTTTGTTGAGCCGTGGGCTGCTGTCATCATTGGGATTGTCGGGGGAGCTTTTGTATTCTTCAGTATGAGGTTCTTTGATAAGAAAAGAATTGATGACCCGATCTTTGCCTTATCTGTTCACGGTACGGTCGGTATATGGGGAACACTTTCTAACGGATTGTTCGCCACACCGGAACTGGCTACAGTCGGCCGTCCAGGTTTATTTTATGGCGGCGGTTTTGAACAGCTTGGTGTACAGATCTTAGGTGTTGTAAGCAGTGGCTTGTATGCCTTTATTGTTTCGTACATTATCCTGAAGGTTATGGATAAAGCCATGGGAGGTCTTCGAGTATCAGAAGAAGAAGAGATTATGGGTCTTGATTTGAGCGAACATGGAGGCTATGGCTATCCGGAGAACTTTAATCCCCCTGAAAAGAATCCAGGCGCGTAAACATGTATAAAGGGATGGTTCGTTATGTTTGAAACTTATGATGAAATCAGCCAGTGGCGGGAAGAGACCATGGGATCTGTGGCTGACGATTATCGCCAATTAAATGCTTTTCATGATCAGCTGATGTATCAAACGTTACGAATTGCCCAAGAAACGATCGAAAGTGAGCAGGGTCCTCCTCCTGCTCCTTTTGCGTTTTTTCTAATGGGTAGTGCGGGGCGGTCTGAGCAGTCGGTTTGGAGTGACCAGGATCATGGCATTATTTTCGATGGTGCATCTCATTGCCAGGATTATTTTTTAAAACTCGGAGCCGAAATCAGTCATGGTTTAGCTATTGCTGGTTATGAAAAATGTGAAGGCAATGTGATGGCTTCTAATCCTTTGTGGTGTCGTTCGATCGAATCATACAAAAAGCAAATCCAAGATTGGCTTAATGAAGAGAGTTGGCAGTCACTCCGGAATTTTTCGATTCTTTTTGACTCGCGGGTGTTAGATGGAAATGAGGAATTTTTATTAAGGATGAAGCGCAAATCTTTCGCTGTCTTAGAAGACCAACCGCATTTGTATTCCCGTTTAGTCGACAACTTTGAGTTTATAAAGAAAGGAGTTGGAGTGTTTGGGCAGCTGCTTACGGAACAGCGTCAAGGAATGAAGGGGGAGATTCATTTGAAGGAAACAGCTTATTTTCCCTATGTAAATGCCTTAAGAATCTTGGCCTTGAAAAAAGGAGTGAGTGCTGCTCCGACTTTGGATCGTTTTGAAATTTTATCTTACTCCTATCCATTCATTGAAGCGTATGAAAACGATTTTCGGAAGCTGCTCAACTTTCGGCTGCGTTATAAAAAAGCGGCGGTAAGCTATGAAAAAGTCCACTTGCTTCCGCTGGATCAAATGTCGAAACAGGATAAGCAGGAGCTCAAACATTTAATCAAACGCGGTCAGCAGCTGTTTGCCAAATCGAAATCAGTTCTTAAAGAAGAGAGTTCCTTATGAATCCATTTGTACAATTTGTGAAGGATGTGTCAGATCGGCTGGGGAGTGGCTTTTCTTCCTTAAATCAGAATGATCCTTCCAAAGAAGCTTATATAAGAAACTTAGAGCGGCAGTTAAAAAGCAAAGATGATTTGGATGTTCCATTTGATGAATTAAAAGTTGTGGTGTTTGATCTGGAAACGACCGGGTTTTATCCCTACAAAGGGGATGAAATTTTATCCGTAGGCGCTGTAAAAGTGGATGGGACTAACATCATTGAAGAAGAAGCATTTTACTCTCTCGTGTATAGCGAATCAGGCCCTTCAAAAGAAATTGAGGATCTAACAGGAATTACCGGCGATATGCTGGCAGATGCTGAACCGCTTCGAGACGTGCTGCATGACTTCTACTCTTTTGTTAAAAGTGATGTTTTGGTAGCCCATCATGCGAATCATGAGAAGCAGTTTATGAATCATGCTACATGGCTTGCCCTGAGAAAAAATTTTCAGCACCGGATTGTAGATACCACTTTCTTAACCAGAATTGCTCATCAGGAAAAAAAACTGATCAGTCTGGATGAATGCTGTGAACATTATGGCATTGCTATTGACCAGCGTCATCATGCTTTAGGGGACGCAATAGCGACGGCGAAGCTTTGGGTGAAAAGTATTCAGGATATCAAACAACTGGGTTATACAAATTTGAGGGATGTTTATACACATCTTGCGACTTTAGACTAAGATCATTAAAGGAAGCTTTGGCAGAGGCCAGGGCTTTTTTTATTGGGTAAGTTTGAAGTGAGATTGCACAGGATATAGTCACATTAGAATAAGTAAAGGAGGATTATCGATATGGGAATTATTTTATATTTAATTGTCGGTGGCCTGATCGGCTGGCTTGCTGGAGCTATCATCGGCCGTGATATGCCGCTTGGAATTATAGGTAATATTATTGCTGGAATAGTAGGAGCATGGATTGGCGGCGAATTACTAGGATCGTTCGGACCGAGTTTAGCAGGAATAGCAATCATTCCTGCCTTAATAGGGGCTATAATCTTTGTCTTTATTGTCAGCTTAGTTATGAAAAAAACACGAAAAAAATAGTATAAAAACAACTCAAGGCTCCTTCAGCCTTGAGTTGTTTTTATCATTCATCGACAGAAGACTCCCTCTTCAAGCGCCGTGTCGAAGACCGGTGGTAAGGGGGAGATGAATGCCGTCGCCGTAAGGCGAATGCCTTTGAATATTCTCCCTTCCGTGATATCCTAAAGTAAGAACATATGTTCCTGATTAGGAGGTGGAAAGGTTGAGGCATAAAGCGTATAACTTTCGTATCTATCCAAATAAAACCCAAGAATTGCTCATCGCTAAGACAATCGGTTGCGCTCGTTTTGTCTTCAATCATTTCCTCTCTGAATGGAGCCGTGCCTACAAGGAAACCGGAAAAGGTTTGAGTTACTCTACTTGTTCCAAACAACTACCCAAGCTGAAAAGAGAATTCCTTTGGTTAAAGGAAGTGGATAGCACGGCCATCCAAACTTCGGTCAAACATCTTTCTGACGCTTATGAACGGTTTTTCAAAAAGCAAAACCAACCTCCGCGGTTCAAATCAAAGAAGAACAAAGTCCAGTCCTACACCACAAAATGCCCAAACGGAAATATTGCCATCCAGGATCGCAAAATCAAGCTGCCTAAGCTGGGGCTTGTGAGATTTGCCAAGAGTCGTGAAGTGAAAGGCCGCATCTTGAGTGCGACGGTTCGCCGCAATCCGACCGGAAAATATTCTGTATCGATTCTTGTTCAAACAGATATTCAGGAACTTCCTAAATCCAACGCTTACGTTGGCATTGATCTCGGATTGAAAGACTTCGCTGTTCTCTCGAATGGCACCACCTATGAAAACCCACGATACCTACGTAAGACCGAAAAGAAACTAGCAAAAGCTCAACGTATCCTTTCCCGAAGGGAAAAGGGATCTTCGAATTGGCATAAGCAACGTATTAAAGTAGCTAGACTTCACGAGAAGATAGCGAACTCCCGCAAAGATTATCTGCATAAGATTTCTACCGAAATCATCAAAAACCACGATGTGATCGGTGTAGAAAATCTCCAAATTTCCAATATGCTCAAAAACCGAAAACTATCCAAATCGATTAGTGATGTGAGCTGGTCGATGTTCACGTCTATGCTCGAATACAAAGCAAAGTGGTACGGGAAGCAGTTGGTACCCGTATCGAAAGTTTTTGCGAGTTCACAGCTGTGTTCCAAGTGCGGATACCAAAACAGTGAGGTAAAGAATCTCGCTGTTCGAACGTGGGATTGCCCAGATTGCGGCTGCCACCACGACCACGACCTAAATGCGAGCTTCAATATATTGAAGGAGATTCAAAGAATCCTTCCAACCGTTGGTGCGACGGGGCTAGCCTAATCATTTGAACGAACCGTTAGGTTCGTGCTCTTAGGAATCCCCCAACTTCAAGGAGTTTCAGCGAGTAAGTGGGGGTAGTTCAAGTTTATATGATGTTATTGCTTGTTAATGTAATCGGTGATTATTTTTTTGAAGGTCCTTTATTTTCATCTGCGTTTGTTTTTTGGGCTGGAATCATCGCTCCAAGTGGATGGGCCTTTATTTTAGATCTAAAGGATAAACGTCGTCAGAAAAAAGCTTCCTAAAGAACTGTTCTTGACGAATTCTATACAAGAAAGAACTCTTTTATGGAAAAAAATCACCCACATTGTTTCACAGAGCTAATAAAAAATCAGACTGCCGAGTTTCTCCTCGACAGTCTGATAGAATACTTTTAAACTGTGAATACTTATTCCCTTGATCAAACTCTTTATTTTGTAACAGGCAACGGTGCCTCAGAGGAAATAAATCCTTTATCCACTAGTTCATCCCAGAATTCTTTCGGGATTTCGCTCTGAATCATCTCAAGGTCTTCCTTGATTCGGTCAGGACGAGTAGATCCCGGGATGATTGATTTTACTGCAGGATGGGCTGTTGAAAACTGCAAGGCAGCTGCTTTTAATGGAACATCGTATTTCTGCCCCACTTCATTTAACTGGTTCACCCGCTCTATGATTTCTTCAGGTGCTTTCTCATAGTTGTAATGTTTGCCGCCAAGCAATACGCCGGAGTTGTAAGGGCTCCCAACTACAATGTCGACATCGTTTTCTTCCGCTGATTTCATCATGTTCTGTAAAGCTTGCTCGTGCTGCAGCAGGGTGTACTGGGTAGCTGATAAGCATATATCCGGCTTCGTGTCTTCAAGCTCCATGGCGAGCTCAATCGGTTCAGTGGTGTTCACACCTAAACCCCAGCCGCGGATAACTCCTTCTTCACGCAGTCGTGTCAGAACGCGGAATGCGCCTTCTTTAGCCTCTTCAAATTTATCTTTCCATTCGTCCCCATGAAAGTCGGGGGAGACATCGTGAACAAATACAAAGTCTAAGCGATCTGTTTTTAGACGTTCCAGACTTTGTTCAATTGACTTCTCCGTAGCTTCTGCGGTGTAATCCGTGATGACCTTGTTCTCACGGGCATCCTCGAACAATCCTTCTTTTTCTTCTTTTTCCTCTGTCATATAGCGGCCGACTTTTGTACTTAACACATAGTCGTCACGGTCATAATTCGATAATACTTCGCCGAGACGCATCTCAGCTAAACCTGCCCCGTAAAAAGGAGCGGTATCAAAATAGCGCACGCCCTGATCCCAGGCGGTTTGAATCGTGGATCGAGCTTCATCTTCAGGCACTTCCCTGAACATATTTCCAAGCGGGGCTGTGCCGAGTCCTACTTTATGTTTTAAAGCCTCTTCAAATGATTTCATAAATTCCATGCCTCCTACGTTTCATTGATACAGGTATGTATCCTGATAGCCTGCCATTTAAACCCAGGCGTTTATGAAGGCCCCTGTCTCATACCTATTTAAGCATTCAATAATGAAAGATAGTGTAGTTAATTACTTTTTTCTGATCAGACGGATTTCTACCATTAAATAGTTCGATAAAAGGCTTTTACAATAATCCCGTCATCCGCGGGTTCAAAATCATGCTGTGGCACGCGCTCGAATCCATACCGTTCATATAGAGAAATAGCTCCAGACATAAAATCACCGGTATGAAGTCCGATCGAACGGTAACCCTTAGCTTTGGCTCTTTCGATACAGGCATCTATTAAAGCAGACGCCACTCCTTTGCCGCGAATTTCAGGCGACACGGCAAGCACTCTTATTTCTGGATAGTCCAGTTCATCTACATACCCTTCATATGCGTCCGTATTAGCAGGAAAAAGTGCAACGCTTCCCGCAAGAATTCCATTGAGTTCGGCAACTAGCAGATCAACGCCGGGCTGCTGGTCAGCCTCTGAGGAAATCGCTTGTTTGAGGGCCTGCCAATGCTCGTCAGGTAAGGCATGAACGTGGTCTTCATAGGCTTGAACTCGTTGCTCCCGAATCGAGCCGAGCTCTTCTTGGTTGGCTTCTCGTATCGTAATGGTCATAACTTTATCAATTTCCCCTTTATATTAAAAACTTCTTTTCTATGATCCAGTATATCGTGATGAATTATCTTGAAGTCAAGGAATATAGCTTCTGAATAAGCAGCTTAGTCCCAGACCTTGAGGATTTTTCATAAGATTCATATTACGCAATAGGGCCGGATTGTGTAAGACTCAGTTTCGAGATATCGGGTTACAGTGAAGGTCCTGCGGGGGACGATTCGCTTTCCGTGGGCATGTGCTGAGCCTCCTCGAGCTACGCTCTCCGGGGTCTCACCGATCATGTTTATCCCACAGGAGTCTTCATCGTCCCCCTCCGGACCTTGCTGAAATAAGATACTCGAAATCATGGGGGATACCTCTTGTATAGACAGCATGTACAAAATGCTATAAGCTTCTGTTTCTCCATAGATTTCATCGAAAAACCCTGGTACAGCTTGATTTAACCAACAGCTACACTTCTAAAGAAGGGGCCGTTCTTCATAACCATGTTGGGTTGATGGGGAAATGGCGAGACTCCCATGGGAGAAGGGACTAGGTGAGATCCCGCAGAGAGTGAAACGAGCGAGGAAGCTCATGGTAAAAGGAGGATCGACTAAGGTCGTCACGTCCTGTGGCAACGTCGATCGACCCTACGTCGTGTAGGGCCATAGGAAAGCGAGTTATTTCCCCACCAACCCTTATCCATATTACGTAACGGACCTAACTATGTAGAAATCAAGTCTTCAAGTAATGGGAGCTTAACCTTAAAATCATCGCGGAACTTTAAAAGAGCCAAATAAAAAAGCTTAGAGGAATGGCTCTAAGCTTTACTTATTTCATAAAGTGAGTTTGGATTCGCGTTTTTGGAAATCCACATCCTGGTAATATGTGTTTTTAACCAAGGCATTGGGTCCGAGACATTCAACAGCCGGGCAATGACAGTTTAAACTTTTTGCTGTGCTCGACTCCAGCCAGTTTTCAAACGCTTCCGGAAGGGAAGTGTGCTGTATGTTCCCAAGACCAGCTTCATCTGCAAAGTCTGTGACGATGATATCTCCGCTGAATATATTGACGTTTAACCTGGAACGGCCGTCTGGATCATTACGGACAGTTACATTTTTCTCCCGGTATAAGCGTTTTAGCATATCAAGGTCTTCCTGAGAGGAACTGCAAGGATAATAAGGAAGTGTTCCGAATAACATCCACATGTTTTCGTTCCTGTGGTCCAGCAGTCGATTGATTCCTTTGCGCATATCGTCAAGGCTTAAAGTTTCAAGGCTGCTCGCAAAATCTACAGGGTACATTGGATGCACCTCATGCCTGGCACATTTCATCTCGTTCACGTGGTCGTGAATGGCTTCCAGGTAAGGGAAGGTACGCCGGTTAAGCATGGTTTCGGCGGATACCATCACGCCTTCATCGGAAAGGCGCTGGGAGTTTTCAACCATCCGGTCGAAATACATTTTACGATTATCTTCTGAAGGCTTTCTTTCCATACGGGCAAAACCGGTATGTATAAATTCTTCGATGGTGCCCCAATTATGGGAAATGTGCAGCACATCCAGGTATGGAATGATCGGGAGGTACCTTTTATAAGGCAAGGTTAAATTTGAATTGATCTGGGTCCTGACACCGCGGCTGTGTGCATACTTTAACAGCGGCAGTACATATTGGTCTACTGATTTTTTGGACATCATAGGCTCCCCGCCTGTAATGCTAAGCGTTCGTAAGTGAGGAATTTCATTCAGACGTTTAAGTATCATGTCGATGCGCAGTGCATCTGGATCTTTATCTTGGAGTGTGTACCCGACCGCGCAGTGTTCACATCTCATATTGCACAATGTTGTAGTGGTAAATTCTATATTAGAAAGTGTCATTTTTCCGTGCTCTTTTACATCCATATAGGCTTCCCATGGGTCGTATGATGGTGTGAGCTGGCGAAGCGTAGTATTGTTTTCTGACATTATAGGAAACTTCCTTTCTGTGATACGTTTCGATCTGAGTCAAACCTATCCTATTCTAACACTAATTCGTTCCCAACCCCCAGGATTCCTTTATAAAAAGACTCCGTAAAACATCCGTGCCGATATTAAAGTAAAGCTCCCGTTTCTTTAAGACTCAGTTTCGAGATAACTCGGGTCCATTGCCAGAAAAAGGAGGGGGCGGCTACGGAAACAACTCGCTTTCCTGCGGGGGGACTGGCAAGCCTCCTCAGTCGTTACCACTCCTTGTGGGGTCTCGCCTCGCTCCTTCTCCCGCGGGAGTCTCGTCGTTTCCTCCGCCACACCAACGATATCTAATGAACGGACCCTGCTATAGAAGACAGGAGCCAAGCTTTATCTGCCTCAAATGCTTCTATAACAGGATTTCTATACGTAAAAAATCAAGGTGGATTATAGATGATCCTGGTTCATGGGATGGTGTTTATGCAGAGAATTTTGAGCTCTCAATGATCGCAAAGGGGCGGAAGGGAACGGCGAAGACTCCTGCGGGATGAACATGATCGGTGAGATCCCGGAAGGCGAAGCCTGAGGAAGCTCACCACATGCCCGCGGAAAGCGAGTCGTTCCCTGGAGCCCCTTTCTCTACAAAATATCTCGAAACTGAGTCTTCAACTATACGGCCCGATTGCGCAATAAGGGTCTTATGAAAATCAGCAATAAACTTTAACATGGCCATTAAAAAAAGGGGAAAATGATCGTTTTATCGAATTTTAAACAGACGCTGATTAGGAGGCGATTGAATGAAAAAAACGGTATTAATTACGGGTGCTTCTAGCGGCTTTGGTTTTCAAACCGCCGTAAAGTGCGCTGAAAAAGGATTTCACGTGATAGCCACAATGAGAAATATGGATAAAGCCAAGGCATTTTTTTCAGGAGATATAGACGAAGAAATCACTCGCCGAATTGAAATTTGGCCGCTTGATGTGACCGATTCTTTCTCATTATTTGAATTCGAGAATCGAGTGCAGCAGGCTGAACGCATTGATATATTAGTCAACAACGCCGGTTATGCTTTGGGTGGATTTGTTGAACAAGTTCCTATCGAAGCGTACCGACGTCAATTTGAAACAAACGTATTTGGTGTAATTCGCGTAACACAAGCCGTCCTGCCAATTATGAGACGCCAGAAAAGCGGAAAGATCATGAATGTCAGTAGTGTGAGTGGTTTAATCGGCTTTCCGGGATTATCCGCCTATGTTGCATCCAAACATGCACTTGAAGGGTTTTCCGAGAGTCTGCGGCTCGAAATGAAACCATTTGGAGTCGATGTGGCTCTCATTGAGCCTGGATCCTACCAAACGAATATTTGGTCATCTGGAATGGAGCTTCCTGAGGAGACCCACAACCCTGAATCACCATACGCCGATTATATGAAAGATCTTTGGAAAGCTATGCAGCAGGGGAAACGGAGTGACCCTGGCGATGTGTCCCGGTTAATGACTAAGCTGGCTGATAAGGACAGCCTATCCAGACTTCGGTATCCGATTGGCCCCGGTGTCCGGTTAAATATTGCCTTGAAAAGGATTCTTCCCTGGTCATGGCTTGAAAAGCTGATTCTGAGTCAAATACGATCCTCCTAGTTTCGTAATCCAAAATATGGGTAACAGTACAGAAGGAAATGAAAGGGGAGATCGGTCATGGCAGAACAACCAATTATATTAAAAGGAGCAGAGGAAATCCGCTTCGAAGGTAATGAAGTAGGTATCCTCATTTCTCATGGATTTACTGGAACCACTCAAAGCATGAGGCCGCTGGCGGAAGCTTATGCTAGGGAAGGATATACCGTTTTCGGTCCGCGATTAAAAGGCCACGGAACTACACCTGAAGATATGGAAACCACGACCTATGAGGACTGGATCGAGTCCGTAGAAGATGGCTATCATTGGCTGAAAGAACGCTGCGACATGATTTTTGTGGTCGGTTTATCCATGGGGGGTACATTAGCTCTTCATATCGCTGAAAAATTTCCAGATATTAAAGGCGTCATTCCTATTAATGCGGCTATAAAAATCCCGGCAATGGAAGGAACAGTCGCCATGGAAGAGCGTTTTATAGATGCCATTGGTTCCGATATTAAAAATCCGGAAGTGGAAGAACTGGCTTATGAGAGAACGCCTGTAAGTTCAGTAAATCAGCTGCTTACCTTAATGACCCGGGTTGAAGAAGGTCTTTCAGGTGTGCATTGTCCGATTTTAATATTTGTTTCGGATGAAGACCATGTGGTTCCACCTCATAACTCAGAGATGATCTTTGATTCCGTTTTTTCAGAGCACAAAGAAATTGTTCATTTAGAAAATAGCTACCATGTGGCTACGCTTGATCACGACCAGGATCTAATTATAGAGAGAAGTCTTGAATTCTTTGAAATGTATGCAAAGACAATGGGATAACTCTCCGACTTTCAGGGGCGCTAAGACAGATTAGTTGAAACTTAAAAGTAAATCTACTATAATATGGAATATATCAAGAAAAGTAACGGTATAAAGCCTTCAAGGGGAGCCTTCCGGCTGAGAGTGAACGATGTTCAGACCCTTAGAACCTGTCAGTTAATACTGACGCAGGGATGGCGGCTTTTTTGATGGTGCAATGCAGTCGGGAATCCTCCATCAGGAAGCTTCCCTTTTGGCATTGCTTTTTTTGTGTCTTTAAAAGGAGAGGATACAATGCAAAACAGAAGAGTACTATTTATGGTAGAGGTGGCGATTTTCTCAGCACTTGCCATCTTGCTCGATATAATTCCGTTTTTATCCTTTAAGCTGTGGGCTCAGGGCGGATCAATATCATTCGCTATGGTGCCGGTCTTTATTATGGCCTTCCGCTGGGGTGTGAGAGGCGGAGTGTTAACCGGATTGTTACTGGGCTTCTATCAAATCCTGACTGGAGCCATAATCATTACCCCCGTTCAAACCATTATCGACTATATATTGGCTTTTGCCGTCATCGGCCTTGCTGGAGTGGTAGCCAAACCGCTATGGCATTCGATAAAAGAGAATCATAAAAAGTCGTTAGTCATGTGGATAGCTCTCGGCTGTCTCATTGGCAGCTCCCTTAGATTTATTGGCCACTTTATTGCCGGTATCATATTTTACGGGAAGTTTGCACCAGAAGGGCAGCCGGTTTGGTTATATTCCCTGCTCTATAACGGTGGTTATATGCTGCCTGCATTTATCCTGAGCGCCCTGGTGGTCAGTTTACTATTTGTTAAGCGTCCAAAGTTAATTATCAGATAATGAAACCCTGACTAGAGTCCCTCTCTCTAGTCAGGGTTTTTTAGGTGTATTAACCTATTATTTACCAGGTTTGAGCCAAAAGGATTAGGGCTAAACTGTAAAGTGTTTAAAAAAGGGGGGGTAAAATGTGAAAAAACTAAAGAAATTACATAAAAGCAAGGTCTTTTGGATTATATTGGCATTTATAACTATTCTTTCAATTACGATCGGTTATCATACATCCTGGAAGGCACTTCCTGAGGGAGTTTCTTATCAGGGAGATGTCCATTCCATGGATGATATCGAATTCTTTTATGATCTGACTTACGAAAATGAATCAGGGGAAACGGTGTACGATCGGCAAATCTTTCAAGAGTTAAACAACACGATCGCTGAAGCTGATGACTTTATTGTCGCAGATATGTTTTTATTTAATGGTTATACGAATGGAAAGAACGACTTTCCTGCGATCTCAGAAAATCTGGTAAATGCGATTGTTCGGCAGAAAGAAGAAGTTCCTGATCTTAAAGTTGTGTTTATTACCGATCAGATTAACACGATTTATGGGTCCTATGAGTCTGAGACCATCCGCCGTTTGGAGGATGCGGGAGTCGATGTTGTGTTAACCAACCTGAATCAGCTGCGAGATTCCAATCCTGTCTACTCCAGCATCTGGCGTTTGTTTTTTTCCTGGACAGGTACAGACGGTGAAGGCTGGATCGGTAATCCTCTGGCTATAGAGGCTCCCGATGTTACCCTCCGGTCCTATTTAAAATTGTTAAATATTAAAGCCAACCATAGAAAGCTGCTTGTTACGGAGGATGCCGCCATGGTTTCAACAGCTAATCCTCATGATGCCAGCGGCTACCACGAAAACGCAGCGTTCAAAATGGAAGGGCCAATTATTAAAGATATCTTAGAGGCAGAGGAAGCAGTAGTTAATTATTCTGGAGAAGCCGATTTCCCTGAGTATGAAAACCGCTCCTGGGAGAAGCAGGAGGGTAATTTGAGCGCACAGTTTGTAACGGAAGGAAAAATCTATCGCTCGATACAAAAAGAATTGAAAAAAGCGGGAGATGGCGATGAAGTATGGCTCGGCATATATTACTTGTCGGACCGAAATATCATCGACCTTCTGGACAGGGCGGCAGACCGTGGCGCGACGGTTAATATTGTCATGGACCCGAACAAAAAATCCTTTGGCCACGAGAAGCCAGGGCTTCCTAATTTACCGGTAGCAGCGGAAATGGAGCGGCTTGGAAATAACAACATTAACTTACGGTGGTATGATGTAAATATTGAACAGTACCATACAAAAATGCTGTATATTAATAAAGGCAGCGATAGTGTAATCATCGGCGGTTCTGCGAATTACACCCGGCGTAACCTGGCGAATTTGAATCTGGAAGCGGATGTAGTTATTAAAGGAAATTCAGACGAGGATATTTTTCAAGAAGTAGATCAGTATTTTGAACGGATTTGGAGTAATGAGAGCGGGAATTACACAGCGGATTATGAGGAATATCAAGGGAATCTAACTCTTGTTCGCTACATTACCTATCATTTGCAAAAATGGACCTGGTTTACTACCTATTAAAAAAAGCTCACTGACAGCATCAGTGAGCTTTTTACTTTTATTTAGTCTAAAATACCTGAAGATTTCTCCTGATCGGTCAGGATAAGAAGAACTTTACCTTCATCCATATCTTCTTCATATTCTTCAGCTTCAGTTTCTGAAAAGCCCATTTCCTGAAGTTTTGTTCTTAATTCGTCCCCTTGCTTACTGAAAATGTTGCTGATGATATTGGTGAAATCCTGCTCGGAAAACCCGATCGTATTTGCATCCACATTATTAGCAATACGATTAGTACGGTCGTCATCATGGGAAAGAATGTAAATATCTTTTGGATGGATACCATTATCTTGTAATTTTTTAACGTCTGTCATTAATTTTTCATCATTGCTATATTCACGAATCATTGGTTTCATTAGTCTCAGCTCCTCTTTTCTATAATGATGTACAGTAGTAGTAATACCCGTTGATTTATTATAGAAACATAGGAATGTTCTCAAATTTTTTTAAGAAGGAATTATCAGGGCAGGGGTCGAAAGAGTACGGAATGGAGGGAAAAATATGCATATAAATAAATCTAATATTATTGCCACCTTTTCCATCGCCGGACATGATCCGAAGACGGGAGAGTTAGGAGTGGCTGTACAGTCGAAGTTTCTAGGAGTAGGTTCGGTGGTCCCGTGGGCCAAAGCAGGAGTGGGAGCTATTGCTACCCAGGCTTTTGCTAACCCGTCCTACGGGCCGAATGGACTCGCACTTCTTGAAGAAGGTTATTCTGCGAATGAAGTTATTGAGAAACTAACAGCTGAAGATGAATTTTCAGAAGATCGCCAGGTAGGCGTAGTAGATGCAAAAGGAAATACCGCAACATTCACAGGCCAGCAGTGTTACGACTGGGCAGGAGGCATTACAGGGGAACATTATGCGGCCCAGGGAAATATTCTGGTTAACGAAGAAACAGTCACCCACATGGGTCGTGCTTTTGAAGAAGCTTCAGGTTCCCTGGCTGAGCGCTTGTTGGAAGGATTAAAAGCTGCACAGGAAGCTGGAGGAGACAGCCGTGGGAAGCAGTCGGCTGCCATTTATGTGGTCAAGGATAAAGGCGGGTACGGCGGATTAAGTGACGTTTTTGTCGATCTTCGCGTCGATGATCATCCTGAGCCTATCCAGGAGCTAGTGCGCATTTATCAACTGCAGCAGCTCTATTTCGGAGAAACGCTTGAGGAGCATAGGTTGCCGATTGAAGGGGAAGTGAAAGCGGATATTAATGCTCATCTTCACCGCTTAAATTACACGCAAACCGTCGATTTGCCCGACTCTGAATTGTACGATGCTCTAACAGCTTATTTGCATACGGAAAACTTTGAAGGCAGGGAACAGGAAAGAGGCTGGATCGATCAGAAAGTCCTTGCGTTTATGAAAAACCAGAAATAGGGACGAATCTCTTATAAAAAGAGAGCATCCAATCATCTTATTGCTTCTTGTAGATAAGCTCCCGTTACTGTAAGACTCAGTTTCGAGATAAATGGGCCCGTTACTCTAGTTGGAAAAGGGTTGGTGGGGAACTAACTCGTCTTGTTCCATCACCCAGACACTCGAGACATAAGCCGCTCATCAACGAATGGAAAAACCGCCATCCTTTTGATGGTCGGCTTATGCTGGTCGTGTCTAACGGGGCGATTCCACATTTGAACACTTTCCTATGGCCCTACACGATGTGGGGGCGATCGACGTTGCCACAGGACGTGGCGACCTTAGTCGATCCTCCTTTTACCAGGAGCTTCCTCACTCGTTTCACTCCCTGCGGGATCTCACCTAGTTTCTTCTCCCATGGGAGTCTCATCATTTCCTCACCAACCCAGCGATATCTAATTAACGGCCCCCTCTCCAGGAAGGCAAGGACACAGCCTAAACCTCTCGCAAATGCTTATATACCAGCTTTTTCACCTGCATAGATGGAAGAAAGGGGATCGTTGAAAAAGGCGACCCTTTGATGATCAGCCAGGTGCTTTCCTGTATTTTCAGAAAACTATATATCGTCCCCCGCAGGACCTTTCTTCTCACAAAATATCTCGAATTTGAGTCTTCAACTGTCCGGCCCTATCGTAATGAGTCTTTAATAAGAGGTGCATTTCTATTCAATTAATTGGTTAAATATGTTAAATTGAGGTTAATCAAGAATATCATGTCACTTTAATAAAGGTGGTTTTCAGGATGGGTTTAGTCATTGTACTCCTGATGATTGCAGCGCAAGCTATGTTTCTAATCAGCTGGGGCAAGTCAGGCTACGATTGGGGAACATTTGAAGAGGACCGTAAAGATAAGTGATGCATAACACCACAGTTTAGAAAAGAAAAATTGAAGACCCAATGAATAATCATTGGGTCTTTTTGTCCTTCCACTTAACACATAGTAGAGGTAATTTGTTGACTTCGGAGTTGATTTGAATGGGAAGCGATGTAGTGAATTATGGTTTTGGCCTGGATTTTTTTATTATTATGGCAGTAATTATCGTTCCTCTAATAGGTATACCGATTATTTTGAGATACCTATTAGGGGCAGATAAAAAGAAATGGTTTTCCTATAATCATATTAATGAGTTTCATAAAAAAGGGGACTCAAGGCTTCGTGGTTTATTTATTATCCTAATCCTCGCATCGATGCCGTGGACTATAAATAAACCCTTTGCTATATCAGTAATGTTAGCCGTATTTACAGTAGTCCTACTTGGCTTTCAGACCTTCGCAGAATGGAAGTTCTCATCTAACTGGCAGAATTATAAAGTATCTCTGGTGGAAATCGCACTATTTTTTATAGCTTTTCTAGGTGTAGTACTCTGGTTTAGCTAGAGAAATTATTCAAAATGTAAAGAAATTGAGGTTCGTAAATGAATGATCAAAGAGATAAAGTGTATGGAAGCATTCTGGTGGCAGCGGGTGTGATTATTGGAATCACCCTGTTGCTTTCCTATGTGGGTCTGTTTGAAGATTACCACATGCTGCGAACTTTGATCGTCGTAGTAATGATTGTGCTTATTATAGTCATTCTGGTTCGCTGGAAAGAAAGATTAGATGAAAAATATAAATAACAACAAAGCTATATAGTGTCAGCTTAGATATGTCTAAGCTGATTTTTTTATGGTTACATAAAGAAAATCTAGGTTGACTTTACACATTAATTTCATTACCATCTAATTAGATGAATAACTAATTAGATTGAAAGGGAGTTTTATGATGCAGTTAGATAAAATGGTAGCTTTTCATAAAGCTGCAGGGGATCCGACCCGATTAAGGATTATTGCTCTGCTTAGACAGGGACCGCTTCATGGTCAGGCCATCGCAGGAAAACTAGGACTTCGGCCGCCGACGATTACTCATCACTTAAAGAAATTAAGGGATACGGGAATGGTCTATTCCCGTCGCGATAAAAACACGATTTACTTTTATCTGGATGAAAAGAAACTTACATTCATGGCTGAAGCTGTGACGCGAATAGGAGATGAAAAAGTGAAGGCGGATAAAGAGTGGCAGGTAACAGAGAAAGAAGAGCGTCAGATTCTCCAGAACTTCATTACTGTAGATGGAAAGCTTAAGCAGCTGCCAAGTCAGCTAAAAAAACGGGTCGTTATTCTTGCCTACTATGCTAAAGCATTTCAACGGGGAAGAACCTATGAAGAAAAAGAAGTGAATGAATACATTAAGACTTTCTTTGAAGACTATGCTACGTTACGAAGAGAATGGATTATGCATCACTTTATGTACAGGGAGAATAATCGTTATGAACTGAATCCAGAGGAAATGTGGCCTGTCATCGTCTAAAGATGACCCAGGTCTCTTTTTTTATCCATCTAATTAGATGACAATCTAATTTAATTTTTGTGGAGGTTCAATATGTTAGTAAACCGTTCGTACCGCTATTTATTTTATTCCGGAATTATTAATGGACTGGGGGATAGGTTCAGTCAGGTCGCCGTGTTGACTCTTATTCTGCAGATTACCGGGTCAGGGATCGCAGTAGGAACCGCACTGGGCCTGCGGATTCTTCCTTATCTTTTCCTTTCACCGCTCGGTGGAAGAGCCTCCGATCGAATCGCTCCACAGAAGCTTATGATAGCCGCTGACCTGCTTCGAATCCCATTTGCTCTAAGCTTTACTTTGATTGAATCCGAGAAAGATATGTGGATTGCTTTTACCGGGATTTTATTCCTGTCCTGCGGGGAGGCATTTTACCAGCCAATTAGAAAAAGCACGATTGGAAAGATTACTGAACCGTCTCAACTGGCGGCCGTGAATGGACTGGAACAATTTAAAGTAGGAATTGTACTTATCTTAGGGTCAGTAACCGGGGGCGCAGTCGCTTATTTATTTGGGACAGATATGGCGTTTGTATTTAATGCCTTGTCATTTGCTGCAGCAGCCTTTTTTATTAGAAAGCTGAAAGTAAAGAAAATCCCTATTGAAGAGAACTCTGAACCTGGAAGAATAGAGATGAAAGTCAAAGACTGGCTGGGTACTGGTCTTCTTCTGGTTGTCTTTATTCAATGGACAGGAGCGGGTATGGACGGGATTTTTAATGTACTGATCAGTGTGTATGCCGTTGAAATTTTTTCGGGCGGGGAGCTTGGGGTAGGGCTTCTTTATGGGGCGCTTGGAACGGGACTGATGACGAGTTTTTTCTTAATGAAACGGTTGAAGCATCATCTTCTACTTTTCTCCATAATTGCTCTGGTAGTAGAAGGGATACTGCAGGGGGCTGCGAGCCAGGCAGGAACATTGTTTCAACTTATGCTCTACTTTTTTGTGATATCCCTGATTGGGGGGATGTCAGGAGCTTCCCTGGACACACTCGTTATGAAAAGAGTTCCTTCCGATAAGCAGGGAGGTGTTTTTGGATTTATTGAGGCCTGGTCAAATGTAATCCTTGGGGTGATGATGTTTGGAGGCGGGTTAGCCTTGGAAGTCGTCCCAAGCAGGAGTTTAGGATTGTCAGGAGGTATGATCGGTTTGGTTGGGGGACTGGGTATTCTTATGTTCTTTTTGCTCCGTCGAAATGGGTTGAAAAATAAGGGATAAACTGGAACAATAGGGAGTTAGAACCAGTATTAAACTGGAATGCTTTGAATTCAAAGGTTTAAAACTTTCCGAAAAAGGATAATGAATTGTAATTACTGGGAAGTGGGAGGAAATATGAGTAAAGGTACAAAGACTTGGAATATGGTTCGCGTAGATGGTTCTAACTCCTATGCAACGACAGACATTGTGGCCGAAGAGTTTCCTCTCACCATTATGATTAATGGCCAGGAATTTGCCACAATGGTCTGTACCCCGGATCATCTGGAAGAGCTGGTGATTGGGTTTCTAGCAACCGAAGGAGCGATCTACACAACAAAAGAAATTAAGCAGCTGTCTATAGATGAAGAACGAGGATTTGCTTATGTGGAAACTTCTCGTCCTATTCCAATGGGAGAGAGTGAACAAAAGCGCTGGATTGGTTCCTGCTGCGGTAAGAGCCGGGCTTTTTATTTTCAAAACGACGCGAAAACAGCCCGCACCGTGATGAACCAGTTTACTTTATCTCCGGAAAGCTGTATGCAGCTGATGGAATCGTTCCATGAAAACGCCCATACCTTTCAGCGTACGGGCGGTGTCCACCAGGCGGCTATAGCTTCAGATGGAAAAATAGAAATTCAGTTTTCTGATATAGGAAGACATAATGCTTTAGATAAGCTTTATGGCCATGTGATTAAAAACGGAGGCCGCAAAAAAAATCACGTCATCATTTTCAGCGGCCGCATTTCTTCAGAGGTACTTTTAAAGGTTTCCAAAATGGGAATCGGGTGCTTGCTGTCTAAGTCGGCTCCAACCGATTTAGCCTTGCAGCTGGCTGAAGATTTAAACATAACCGCTGTTGGATTTATTCGCGGTGGGAGGATGAATGTCTATACTCATCCGGAGCGTATCGAGTTAAAAGAAAATGATGAAATCGTCACACCAAACAGGGAGGAATTCAATTGATCGACAGAGATCATACCGTCGTGACCATTAATGGCACGGAGTATCTTGCAGACCCGGGACAGAATTTATTAGACTTACTCAACACTACTGAGGAAAATATACCTCAATTATGCTACAACGAGTCCCTTGGACCGATTCAGACGTGTGATACCTGTATGGTACAGGTGGATGGTGAGATTCAGCGAGCCTGCGGAATGAAAGTTGAAGCAGGAATGCGGGTTCAGACGAAGCTGCCTCATGTACATAAAGCACAGAAAGAGGCGCTTGACCGTGTTCTTGAAAAGCACGAACTTTACTGCACGGTTTGTGATTATAATAATGGAGATTGCGAGATTCATAACACAATGGCGGACTTTGGACTCGATCATCAGTCCCGTCCGTTCCAGCCTACACCTTACAACCGTGATGACTCTGGATCTTTTTACCGATACGATCCGGATCAGTGTATCCTTTGCGGACGTTGTGTAGAAGTGTGTCAGGACGTTGTAGTAAATGAGACATTAACCATTGACTGGGAACGTCAGGAGCCAAGAGTCATCTGGGACAAGGATGTTCCGATTGATCAATCTTCCTGCGTAAACTGCGGTCAGTGCTCTACGGTTTGTCCTTGTAATGCCATGATGGAAGTAGGGATGGAAAAAGAAGCCGGATTCCTAACCGATCAGCAACCAGGCATATTGAAATCTATGATCGATTTAACAAAAAAAGTAGAAACGGGTTATGGACCTTTATTTGCCATTTCGGATTCAGAAGCTGCTATGCGTGAAGAGCGAATTGAGAAGACGAAAACGGTATGTACGTATTGCGGAGTAGGGTGCTCTTTTGATGTGTGGACCAAAGACCGTGAGATCCTAAAAGTAGAACCTCATCCTGAGTCTCCGGCCAACGGAATTTCTACCTGCGTAAAAGGAAAATTCGGCTGGGATTATGTGAATTCAGATGACCGTCTGCAAAAACCTCTAATCCGCCGCGGGGATACTTTTGAAGAAGTGGAGTGGGAAGAAGCGATTGCTTTCGCAGTTCGTCGAATGAACGAAATTAAAGCTGAAAAAGGAGCAGATCACCTGGGATTCATTTCTTCTTCTAAAGCGACGAATGAAGAATCTTATTTGATGCAAAAATTATCCCGTCAGGTTATTGGCACCAATAACGTGGATAATTGCTCTCGATATTGCCAGTCGCCTGCCACCAAAGGATTATTCCGTACGGTCGGATACGGAGGAGATTCAGGCTCCATTGATGATCTAGCAGAAGCAGAATTAGTGATGACGATAGGCTCTAACACAGCTGAATCCCACCCGGTACTGGCCTCCCGTATTAAACGTGCCCACAAACTTTATGGTCAAAAATTATTTGTGTTTGACCTTCGTAAACATGAAATGGCCAAGAGAGCGGATCGTTTTTATAGTCCTAAGTCTGGTACCGATCTTGTATGGATTTCTGCTGTAACGAAGTACATTCTGGATCAGGGATGGGAAGACAAAAACTTCTTGAATGACTGGGTGAATGGATTTGACGAGTACAGAGAAAGCCTGAAACCTTTCACTTTGGAATATGCTGCAGAGATGACTGGGTTCTCTGAAGAGGACTTGAAAGACCTGGCGAAGGAGATTGTGGAAGCCAAAACGATGTCAATTTGCTGGGCGATGGGTGTAACGCAGCATATGCTTGGAAGCGATACGAGTACAGCCATTTCCAATTTGTTATTGATTACTGGAAATTACGGAAAACCTGGTACAGGAGCCTATCCACTCCGCGGTCACAACAATGTACAGGGCTGCAGTGATTTCGGAAGCCTTCCGAACCAGTTTCCAGGATACGAGAGCGTTGAAGATAGTGAAGTAAGAAAACGTTATGAAGATGCCTGGGGTGTTGATCTGCCGGAGAAATCAGGCATGGACAATCATGAAATGATAGAAGCCATTCACGACGGAAACCTCTCTATGATGTATGTGATCGGTGAGGACACAGGCATTGTGGATGCGAATATCAATTATGTAACAGATGCTTTTGAAAAGCTGGACTTCTTTATTGTGCAGGATTTATTCCTCACGAGAACAGCAGAGTATGCAGACGTTGTCCTTCCGGCTTCTCCAAGTTTAGAGAAGGAAGGAACCTTTACGAACACGGAAAGAAGGATTCAACGATTGTATAAATCCTTTGATCCGCTGCAAGGCACAAAACCTGATTGGGAAATTTTACAAGAGGTAGCGAAAGAGGCAGGCTTTGATTGGAAATATGAGAGTCCATCAGAAATTATGGACGAAGCGGCAAGTCTCGCTCCTTTATTTGCCGGTGTAACTTACGACCGACTGGAAGGCTATAATTCTCTTCAATGGCCGGTAGCAGAAGATGGAACAGACGAGCCGCTGCTATTTACAGAAGGTTTTCCTTTTGAAGATGGAAGAGCACGTCTCTACCCATTAGATTTTGAATTAATGTATGAGCCCACGGAAGAATATGATTTACATGTAAATAATGGGCGTTTACTTGAACATTTCCACGAAGGAAATATGACGTATCGGTCGCACGGTATATCCAGGAAGACACCCGATTCATTCGTCGAAGTTTCAGAGGAACTGGCAAAAGAACGAGGCATCAAAGAAGGAGCCCGGGTCAAACTGATCTCTCCATCAGGAGAAGCGACTGGAACGGTAACCGTTACGGACCGAGTTAAAGGGAAAGAACTGTTCGTACCGATGAACGGGACCGGGAAGTCTGCGGTAAACTACCTCACAGATAACCGGGTTGATAAGGATACGGATACACCGGCTTATAAAGAAATTGCAGTCAAAATGAAAGTTCTGACAAAAGAAGGTAAATCACCAATTCCTGTTAACAATCATAGACGCGGAAATCCTGTCCCTCAAATCAGTGTCAAAGTTGAGGAAAAATGGAAGCGTGACGATTATGAATTTCCTGGAAGTCAGGTGAAGCGATAATGGCGAAACCAATTACTAGTATTAAAAAGTATGAAGCGAGACGTGAAGAGCAAGTTGAGAAAGATTTTGAGGAAGTGAAAACGGCCATAGCCGATAATAAAACAGCCATTCTAAAAGGAATTGATCTTTTAAAAGCTCTTGAGGAAAGTGAAACGCTTGAAGCGGCTACGGCTTTCACCTACAAACGAAAAGAAATACTCGCAAACATTGTAGAGGAAATCAACCGTGATATTTATACTGGTATTCTGGAGAACATTCCGGAGATTGTCTATCTGCTCGGCGACCTGGACCTGAAAACGGTTCGGGAGGTGACTTCAAAGCTTAACCAGGGGATGGAGGAGATGAACGCTGCTGCATCCTCCAATGAAAAAACTTCTGTTCTGGATTTAGCTAAAGCGTTGAAAGATCCTGAAATTAATCGCAGTATTACGATGCTGATGAATTTCTTAAAAGGTATGGGAAGAAATTAAATAATGAATGTGTAAAGCCACCCTCTCCTTCAAGCTTCTGGGAGAGGGTGGCTTTTTAGTTTAGTTTCTCTGAAAAGAATGAACCTGAATAATTATCGTGTTGATTTTTCATTAGAGTAATCTTCAACAATCGGGCCGGTTAGTTGAAGACTCAGATTCGAGATATTCTATGGGTCCGTCGCCATAAAAGAATGAGAGTTGGTGGGGAAATGATTCGCTTTCCAGTGGGGAACGGCGAGCCTCCTCGGTCGTTATCACTCCCTGTGGGGTCTCACCTAGTTCCTTTTCCCACGGGAGTCTCATTATTTCCCCACCAACTCAGCTACAGGAGAATAACGGCCCCTTCTAGAAAAGAAAATGCTCTCCTTCTTAACTGGTCTTAAATGCTTCTCTGCCAGGCTATTCCACATCTTTATAGCATGAAAGTAACCTTATGTTCACATGCTCTTTTACTCATCATTCTTCAGTGGTTTCGTGTTTCTCATTCGGCCAGGTCCGGAGGGGGACGGGGAGACTCCTGTGGGATAAACATGATCGGTGAGACCCCGGAAAGCTTTAGCTTGAGGAGGCTCAGCACAGAAGAGGAGGTTCGACTAAGATCGCCACGTCCTGTGGCAACGTCGTCGTGCAGGGCCGGAAAGCGAGTCGTTCCCCGCAGGACCTAACTCTCTCACTAGATATCTCGAAACTGAGTCTTAAACAAACGGGAGCTTAACTGTAATAATCAATACGGAATGTTAGTGGAACTTTGAATAGAAAAGAGAAAAATTCGTAAAGGTGGTAAGATAGTAATCAAGCTCGCTAGGAAAGGAGATTGTGTATGCAGTTAAAACCAATCTATAGAATTAGAACCTTCGTTGTTCCAGGTTACTTGGAGAAAGTCATCCAAGGGGTATTAGAGGTGGATGACTTGAATTATGGGAAGTATAAAAACGTGGTCTGGCATTCCAATGATGGAGTGGAACAGTTTGTTCCTTCTGAAACCTCTGTACCGACAGAAGGGAACATAGGAGAAACGACTAAACTAGCTTCAGTTCGAGTGGAATTTTCCATCCCAAGAGATGAGGAGCTGCTAACAAAAATCATTGAGCAAGGTATCTACCCTAACCATCCATGGGATGAGCCAGTTGTACAAGTAACCGAAGAGTTAGAAGCTAGAAAGCATGATTAAATAGGAGTAGTCGGGGAATAGAAATAGAACTCAATAGTAAAAGCTTTACCAATACGAAAAAAGTCCCGGATCGATACCACCTGGGACTTTTCCATACTTTTAAATCTCAAAGAAAAACCAGATAATCATAATAAGCTGAATGACGATTTTAGCCACAGTCCCACTCAAAAATCCAAACAGAGACCCGATAGCGGCTTTCCATGCTTCCTCATTTGATCTCTTTTGAATCAATTCAGTTACGATAACGAGAATGAATGGAAGAATGATGATCCCAAACGGCGGGATAATAAATGAACCCACGATAACTCCGACAGCAGCCATGCGTTCTCCCCACTTACTTCCTCCATAGCGTTTTACAAAGTAACTGTTAGCAATAATGTCCGAAACAATGAGTAAGACGGTTAATAATAGGACTCCGATCCAGAAAAACCACGACAATTCTTCGCCATTAATAAAGAAGAAATAAGCCAGGAATCCGATCCATAATACCAGTGGACCAGGAATGATCGGGAAAATAATACTTGCGAAGCTGGCTAAGAAACAAACGATAATGATTGCCCATATGAAAACTTCCATAGATTGACCTCCTTTACTTTCGTTCCTACATACGAATGAGCAGGGAAATGGTTCCCTTACCATCATAGAAAAACCGAGCTTGGCAGGCAAGCTCGGTTTTTTTATATGGTTTTATTTAAGACCTAATTCCTGACGGTCAGGTGGAGCCATAAACTCAGGCCCAACAGGGTCTTTGATATGCTTCTGCAGGATTTCATCAATATCTTGCATGGTTTCCTGATCAATACTGAAGTTTTCCACTTCTTTAACAGGATCAAGCTGGTCTGGACGGCGGCCGCCCATGAGAGCGACACCGGAGCCTGGCTGATCAAGTACCCAGCGCAGAGCGAGATGCAGAACGCGTTTGCCGTAACGGTTTTGCGCTAGCTGATCCAGTTCCTGAACCGCATTTAAATACTGTTTGAATCTCGGCTGTTGGAACTTAGGATCATCATTTCTCAAATCATCGCCTTCAAATTCACGGTCAGAAGACATTTTCCCTGAAAGCAGACCGCGGCACAGAGAGCCATAAGAAATTGTGGTCATATTGTGCTCTTGGACATAAGGGAGAATATCCTTTTCAATATCTCTTTCAAATAAGTTATAGGGTGGCTGCAGCGTATGAATCGGTGCTGCTTCTCTGAATATATCCATCTGTTCCGGTGAAAAGTTACTCACACCGATGGCTTTAATTTTTCCTTGCTTGTGAAGATAATGCAGAGCTTCTGCTGTTTCATGAATCGGAGTAATCGGATCAGGCCAGTGTACCTGATAAATATCAATATAGTCTGTCTGAAGGCGCTGCAAGGAATCTTCCACTTCTTTATGGATTCTTTCTTTGCTGCCATTTCTAAATACTGCATCGTCGTGCCAGTCCATGCCTACTTTGGTGGCCAGAACGATATCGTCTCGATCACCGTCGTATTGCTGAACAGCTTTTCCGACAATTTCTTCGGAGCGTCCAAAACCATATACTGGAGCGGTATCAATTAAGTTAATTCCTTGATCAAGGGCGGTATGAATAGTGTCTATGGATTGTTTTTCATCCGTTCCACCCCACATCCAGCCCCCGATGGCCCAAGTTCCTAAGCCAAGTCGGCTTGCATTGATGGATGTACCTTGAATATTTGTTTTTTCCACTTCCGTTCACCTCCAAAAATATAGCATCGCATGCTTTGGAGTATGTACCCTGTACGAACCGTGTCTAATCATCACAAAACCTGTTCAGCCTCTTCAATCTCGTTCATTAATTTATAAAAATAAGATATAATGGCAAGGGGGAGTGATGAGATGGAAACGGCTAAACGTACATATACAGAACCGAAGCCGAGAAAACGATGGAAAAAAATCACCTTCATCATAGGGATGGTTGTGATCGCAGTTCTCATAGGTTTAGTTATTTTTGTAAGCGTTTACACGGGTCGTAGTTTACCTGAAGTCAGTGGGGAAATTCAGGTTGAGGCTCTGGGAAGTTCGGTTGAAGTTGTGCGGGATGAACAGGGAGTGCCTCATATTACAGCGGATTCAACGCGTGATTTGTTTATAGCGCAAGGGTATGTTCAGGCGCAAGATCGATTATTTCAAATGGAAATGGCGCGCAGGCAGGCTTCAGGAACATTAAGTGAAGTGGTCGGTGAAGCAACTATCGAACAGGATCAATATTTTCGAACGCTTGGATTAAGAAGAGCGGCTGAAGCGTCGCTCTCTGCCTATTCCGATGAAGCTGTCGAAAGTCTCGAAGCTTTTGCTGAAGGGGTGAATGCTTATATAGAAGAGGCTGAAAATGGGAATCGCCTGCCGCCTGAATTTGCGTTAATGGGCTTTTCTCCGGACCCGTGGAAACCGGTGGATTCATTAACGATAGGAAAGTACATGGCTTTTGATTTAGGCGGTCACTGGGAGCGCCAGGCCTTTAATTACTTTTTGACCAACGAATTTTCAGAAGAACAGGCGATGGAATTGTTTCCTGCTTATCCGGAAGAGGCTCCGAAGGTTTTAGAGGAAACGGAAAAAGTAGACGTAGCTGCAAGCTTTAAAGATATTGTAATTCCACACGAGTTTAACGGCAGTAATAACTGGGTGGTGAGCGGGGAGATGACCGAATCAGGCGCCCCTATACTTGCGGATGATCCTCATCTCGGACTGGCCACCCCGTCCATTTGGTATCAGATGCAGTTAAGTGCACCGGGCTATGACGTGTCAGGGGTTATCTTTGCAGGGATTCCAGGGATTATTTTAGGACATAACAACCACATTGCCTGGGGAGTGACCAATGTCGGTCCGGACGTTCAGCAGCTTTACTTGGAGAAAAGGAACCCCGAGAATAGCCGTCAATTTTTATTTGAAGACGAATGGGAACAGGCAGAAGTAATCCAGGAGCCGATTCGGGTAAAAGATCAGGAAACCCTGGACTATGAAGTTGTGGAAACCAGACATGGTCCAGTGATTAGTGAATTCGCGGAACAAAGCGGAGAAGATGTTGTTTTATCTCTCAGATGGACGGCCCTGGACCCTACAACTGAACTGGAAGCCATACTGGAAATTAATGTGGCGGAAAACTGGAACGAGTTCGAAAAAGGGCTGGAAAAATTCCTGGCGCCGGCTCAGAATTTCGTATTTGCTTCTGAGGATGGCACAATAGCTTATAAAGCGAATGGGAGAATTCCTATTTATAATAATGGCGACGATGCTTTACTTCCAATGAGAGGCTGGAAGGAAGAAGACCTATGGCAGGGGTATATTCCTTTTGATGAGCTTCCGAAAACCGTCAATCCTGAAAAAGGATACGTAGCTACCGCCAATAATAAAATTACGGACGATAACTACCCTTATCATATCAGTCATAACTGGGCTCAGCCTTATCGCTATCAGCGTATTGTCGAGATGCTTGAAGAAAAAGAACCATTAACTTCTGAGAAAGTAATGGATATGCAAATGGACGTGAAGAATTTACAAGCGCAAGAGTTCGTACCTTATTTGCTTGACGTTACGAAAGATGAAGATTTTTCTGGTCCAGAGTCACAAGCACTCAAGCTCATGAGGGAATGGAACTATGAGGATCAGAAGAGCCTTGCCCAGCCGCTTATTTTTCACACCTGGATGGCCCATATTCAGGAAGAGTTATACAACGAAGTGATCCCGAAAGAAATGCTTGATTTATTCCATGGAGCCGGACAGACCACCGATGAATTGCTGCGTCAAGTTCAGGATGGTGGATCTTCGATTTGGATGGATAATAGCGGAGGTGTATCTGAGGTGGTCACCACTGCCTATCAAAAAACAATTCGTGAATTAAGCGAGCAACACGGGGAAGCACCGGAGAACTGGACATGGGGAGCAGGTCATGCCGTTGAATTTACTCATCCTTTATCGAATATCCAAGTGTTGGAGCGTTTCTTTAACCCTGGCGAACCTCTGCCGGTCAGCGGCAGCCGGGTCACAGTGCGGGCAGCAGGATTTAACAGTAAGGGTCTTGTTAATCACGGAGCATCCTGGCGGTTTGTAATGGACCTTGAGAATATGAAGGAAGCCTATCACCTGGTAGGGCCGGGGCAATCCGGGCATTTCAGAAGTGAATGGTACCATGATCAACTGGAAGACTGGGTGGAAGGCGAGTACCACGTTACGAAAACAGAGGGATACGAAGGACGGGAGTTAACTTTAACTCCGCAGTGAGAATAAATAATGGACATTTTCCCACTGGAAACAACCATCTTACTGAGAGAGTTTCTGTGGCCATCGTAAAAAAAGCTCTTCTCTAAAATAAGAGAAGAGCTGACAAGCTGTTAGGGCTTTACTTTTCTTCAAGAGCTCCGACCATCAATTCAGCAGCGCGTTCACTTGACATTGGATTTTGCCCAGTGATTAAATTACCGTCTCGTACGGCATGTGACGTCCAATTTTTTTTCCCTTAGAAAAAAGAGCATCGAGCTCCTTGAGTTCTGTTTCAAGCATGAAAGGCTTAAAAAGATCGAGCTCCATGCCAATCTCTTCTGAATCTGTAAAAGCGGCGACGGCTTTTCCTTGAACAATAGGAGTTTGATCTTTATAAGTCGCATGCACAAGTCCGCTAATACACGTTTGCTGCTCATGATTGTCGGCCTCCTATTATGGAATTTGTTGGATGGTGATTATTTTGTACTACGCTTATTGTTATACCATGCGAAATAAAAAAGCAGAAATAGTCTGCTCATTTACAGTAAGTTTAAGTGCTTGCTAGCAGGATAAGGGACGTAGTAGAACGGTATATCCAATACATGCTTCATCAAGCGGAAATGTTACTATTTTCCTAGACGAGGTATAAATAAAAATTGCTGGTGTGAAAAGGGTCGGCAGGAGTAAATATGTTTTATGTTTTCTTACATGTTTATTCTTTCTTACGGCAGGGTAATTCTTTTAGTGTAACCCAGTTTCTAGAGAAAGGATGAGTACAAAATGGCACGTAATTCACAGTATCAACCAATCGGTGGAAGTGGGTTTAAACTTTCAGATGCTCAGGAAGTAGCCTATGCAAAAGAATTTAAACAAGCAGATATCGCTGGAGGTTATCGTAAACCTCGAGTTGAGCAGGCTAAACAAGAAAATCCTAAATTAAAGCAATAAATATTTGAAAAAAATATTGGTTTGAAAAAGCTCAGGTAGTGGAGGGAGAGAACCCCACAGCCTGAGCTTTTCTACGTGCTTTTTCACCCCTCAAAATGTAAACGCTTCCTTGAAAAACCCCGAGAAATCAGGAGTCTGAACACTTGATAAAAATAGTCAGAACTCTTATAGTAATAAAAACAGAGCGCACATTATCGCTCTAAAGCATAAACTTGAAAAAGTTTACAGTGCTGAACAGATGATGTCCATCTTAAAAAGATGTGAAGAATGAGATAGATCTTTGGAATCGATCCCATATGGAAGCAGAAATTTCTGAATATTCTGGGTAATTTGAATTCCGGTCTTATTCAAAAAAAAAGATATTATTCACTCCAGTGGAAATATAGGAGTAATTATAAGAAAAACTCAAACGAGCGGTTCTGGAAATAGGATTCGTTTGAGATCAATTGGGAGGAGTACAATCATGACAATTAAAACAGAACAAACCGTAAAAACATTAATTCATGGGGAATGGAATGTAAGTGAATCTGGAAAAAGCGTTGAGATTTCGTCCCCTCACAAAGGTGAAACGATCGGACATATTCCATCGCTTTCTCAAGAAGAGCTTGATGCGTCTATTAAGAAGACGGTAGCCGCTCAGTCTGAATGGGCTGAGAAATCAATTCAGGAACGCGGGGAAATACTTAAAAAATGGGCGGAAATACTTGAAGAGCGCAAGGAAGAAATCGGCGAATCCATTATGCTCGAAGTGGCTAAGAAACGAAGTTCCGCCATTTCAGAAGTTTCACGTACCGCTGAATATATCCGCTATACGGTAGAAGAGGCATTCCGTTTAAATGGCGATGTAAAACGAGGAGACGGCTTTAAAGGCGGGAACCCAAATAAAATTGGTCTTGCAGAAAAAACGCCGCGTGGTACGATTCTCGCTATTGGACCTTTTAACTACCCTGTTAACCTTTCCGCGTCTAAAATTGCACCGGCATTAATGCAGGGAAACAGTGTAATCTTTAAGCCTGCGACCCAGGGAGCAATCAGTGGAATTAAGTTAATCGAGGCGCTGATTGATGCTGGTCTTCCGTCTGAACTGGTAACAGTAGCGACTGGCCGCGGTTCTGTTATAGGTGACTTCCTTGTCCAGCATCCCGAAGTGGACATGATCACCTTTACTGGCGGAACAGCTACTGGCCGTCACATTGCGGATCTGTCTTCCATGATCCCGTTAGTGCTCGAGCTTGGCGGGAAAGATCCAGCGATTGTTCTTGAAGATGCTGATTTGGATAAAGCTGCGAAAGAAATTGTAGCCGGTGCCTATAGCTACTCTGGACAACGCTGCACAGCGATCAAACGTGTACTGGTTCAAAATGAAAAAGCAGATGAACTGGTCAGCAAGATTACTGATCAAGTCAATGGTCTTTCAGTCGGTATGCCGGAAGATGATGCTACCGTTACACCGTTAATTGATGATAAAAGTGCGGATTATGTACAAAGCCTCATCGATGACGCGAAAGAAAAAGGCGCAACCGTCGTTACAGGAGACAAGCGCGAGGGGAACTTGCTGTATCCTACCCTGCTTGATCACGTAACCCCTGATATGAAGATTGCCTGGGAAGAACCATTCGGTCCTGTCCTCCCAATTATCCGAGTGGCTGACACTGAAGAAGCCGTCCGTCTGGCGAACGAATCCGACTACGGTCTTCAGGCAAGTGTCTTCTCTACAGATATGGATAAAGCGATCGGAATTGCACAGAAGCTGGAAGTAGGAACCGTTCAGCTTAACGCTAAAACAGAAAGAGGCCCGGATCACTTCCCATTCCTTGGTGTTAAAGGCTCAGGCCTTGGGGTGCAAGGTATTCGTGAAAGCCTTGAATCTGTTGTACGTGATAAAGTAACTGTTATTAATATGTAAGTAGATGGACAAAGGTGCCGAGAATTTCTCGGCACCTTTTTTCTATGGGTTTAGTTAAACCTTTCGGGCCGGTTTTATGAAAAATAAACATCAGGCAGACGACCTAACGATGAGAGATAGAATGTTTAGGCTTCAGTCATTGAGGATACTAATAGATAAATTGTTCAAGAATAACAATAAGCAATTTATTCATCTATCGGTCCTGATTGTTGATGAATCAGTTTCGAGATGTCTCGGGTTCGTCGTCGAAAAGTTGAGGGGGGCGGTTATGGAAACAAGTCGCTTTCCTGCTTCGTGCAGGATACTATAGTAAAAATAGGGATAATGTGACACGATATTATAGAAATACATAAATTGGGAGGGTAAACATGCACGAATTCCACGATGCTTTTATTCAAATATTAATTTTACTTGCTATTTCTATCACCGTAATCGGAATTGCAAAATTATTGAAAGAACCTTATTCCATTGCACTCGTACTAGTCGGGCTGGTTTTAGGTTTAACAGAGTTTCCGATTATTGAAGAAGCCGAATTTTACATAACTCAGTCTGATGTTTTCCAGGCAACTGTCATTTCTTTGTTTCTACCTATCTTACTAGGTGACGCTACCTTGAAGCTGCCGTTCCACCACCTTTATCAGCAAAAGAAGCCTGTGATTGGCCTCGCCTTTATCGGAACATTTATATCCTGGCTGGTGATTGGCGGAGGGGCTTACTTTCTGCTTGATCTGCCTCTGGCCGTGGCCTTCACTTTTGCTGCCTTAATGAGTGCGACTGACCCGATTAGTGTATTATCGATCTTTAAATCGTTAGGTGTACCTGAAAAGTTATCGACCGTTATGGAAGGCGAATCATTGTTTAACGATGGGATAGCGGTTGTGTTATTTAAAATTGCGAGTATTTACCTGCTCACCTATATCGAGATGGGGTGGGCCGGTCTGGGAAGCGGTGTGCTGCTATTTTTACAATTTGCGTTAGGTGGCGCATTGATCGGATTGATTCTTGGATTTATATTATCTCAAATCATTCGTATATTCGATGATTACCCGCTTGAGATTGCCTTCAGCGCTCTGTTGTTTTTCGGGAGTTATTTCATTGCCGAACACTTTCACACATCTGGTGTTATTGCGGTGGTAGTGGCTGGATTTATGTTCGGAGATTACGGAGCAAAAATCGGCATGTCTAAAGAGACTAAAACAAACATCAACACCTTCTGGGATGTGATTACCCTGCTTGCCAACTCGTTGATTTTCTTAATGGTTGGCATCGAAATTAGAAATATCGATTTTACGGGACAGTGGATGCTGATTCTGTCAGCGATTCTCATTGTCCTTGCGGGGAGAACGATTGCTTTATACATTAGTACGGGATGGATTAAAGATTTAAATGCCAAAGAAAGAATCCTTATAAATTGGGGAGGACTGCGAGGAAGTTTGTCCATTGCACTCGCCCTCAGTCTGCCACAGGACTTTGGTGGAAGAGAAGAGGTACTGCTATTTACGTTCTGTGTGGTACTGTTCTCACTTATTGTTCAAGGCCTCACCCTGAAACCATTGATTCAGCGATTAGGTATCACAAAAGCATAGCTTCATCAAAGCTCACCAGCCTCCAAGAACTGGTGAGCTTTTTAATTACAGGCTCCGTTAAACTTCCGTGCTGATTTTAAGGTAAAGCTCCCGTTTGTGGAACACTTAGTTTCGAGATAATTGGGCCCGTTACTCTAAATGGAAAAGGGTTGGTGGGGAAATAACTCGCTTTCCTGTGGGGGAACTGGCAAGCCTCCTCAGTCGTTATCACTCCCTGTGGGGTCTCGCCTAGCTCCTTCTCCCACGGGAGTCTCGTCATTTCCCAACCCACCCAGCGATATCTGGCGAACGGACCCTTCTATAGGAAAAAGAAGACATGGTAAATCTGCCTCAAATGCTTCTATAGCAGGTTCATTCACGTGGTAACGCAACAAAACCAATGTGTTCAGAATGTTATCTCTTTCTCGTAATATTGCTCTACTCCAAAGAAGTTCGAGACACAATTATCGCAAGGTCCGGAGGGGGACGATGAAGACTCCTGTGGGATGAACATGATCGGTAAGATCCCGGAAGGCGGAGCCTGAGGAAGCTTACCACATGCCCACGGAAAGCGAATCGTCCCCCGCAGGACCTTCGCTCTAACCCAATATCTCGAATTCGAGTCTTCAACTATTCGGCCCTATTGTGTAATAAGGCTCTTATGAAAAATCAACTATAAAATTTAAGGGAATTTAATTTAAAAAGCTTCCAGTCACTTGGTGGGGTACTGCTATCGTGTGTGCTAAAAATGAAATGAAAAAGACCAGCTCCGAGATGGTAGGAGCTGGTCTTCATTTTACCGTTATAAAGAAGAAAGATAGCTTCTTAGTTTCTCAATAGATGCAGATAAATCATCATGGACTACATAATCAAATAACCGGTCCTTAACGGTTGGCTCCCTATTAATTAAGGCTGCTTCTATACCAACTTCCTGCTTGGCGTAATGAGGCAGAAGATTGAAAGGAGTGACCATAAGAGAGGTCCCCATGACAAGCAGGAAATCCGCCGTTTGAATAGCCTGTTCTGATTCATCATGAGCCGTGATCATATCACCGAACAATAAGACATCCGGTTTTAGTACAGCACCGCAGTTTTGGCAGTAGGGTGTTTCAGTACTCATCACATAATCCAGGGAGTACGATTCCCCGCATTCTGGACAGCTGGCTTGATTTAACGTGCCGTGATACTCAATGACATGACTGCTGTCGGCTGCCAAATGCAGGCCATCGACGTTTTGAGTAATGACCGTTACATTGTCTTTATCTGATTCGAGTTCTTTAATAAATTGATGGACAGGATTTGGTGTATAATCCTTTAGCAGTTTCATTTGAAAAATGGTTTTGTATTTGTTCCAGAAATCTACTGGATCGTGATAGAAATAATCACTGGACATATAATACTCTCGGCTTTCATCCTCCGACCACAGTCCTTCACTGGAACGGAAATCAGGGATACCGCTTGCTGTGGAAACCCCGGCCCCCGTCAGGACTACGATAGAATTTGCTTTTTTAAGCTTGGAAGCCAAGTCTTTCAACATGTTGATCACGCTCCATTATTCTTTATCGTTTATTAAAGCCTTTCTTTTGCACAAGATCAGTGACATCCATTCTCATAGGTGTAGTAAAACGGCGAAGCATCTGATCCGTCCAGGAGTCAATGCGTTTGTTGCTGGATCTGGATTGATAATATTCTTTAATACGGGCATCAAATGTTTCTACAGCCTGAGTGGACTCTTTGTATTCATTTTCAAAATATATCCCTTTTTGCGGGAGACGTGGTTTACGCTCTGGCTGGTGATCGGGTACACCCGCGACCATTCCAAAAAGAGGAATGACATGCTTCGGCAGGGAAAGAAGTTCATCTACCTGGCTTAAGTTATTGCGAATACTGCCAATATAGCAGATACCAAGATCCATCGATTCTGCAGCGATGGCTGCATTTTGAGCAGCTAAAGCAGCGTCTATAGAGGATACTAGAAAATGCTCGCTGTTTTCAAGGTTAGGGAGCATCTGCTCATATTCTTCCTCCGATGCCATCTTGGTCGGCCGGCGCAGGTCCGCGCAGTAAATGAAAAGGTGACCATTCTTTTTAACGTATTCTTGCCCCGTGATTTCAGCAAGCTTTTCTTTTTTCTCTGGGTCTGTGACCCCGATAATACTGTATGCCATCATATAGCTTGAAGTTGAGGCCAGCTGGGCAGCTGAAAGAATCGTATCTAATTGTTCATCAGTTAATGGAATGTCTTTAAATTTACGAATCGACCGATGGTTCAATATCGTTTCAATAGTCTGGTTCATATTTATGCCTCCTGAAGGTAGTTGTAAGTTAAGTTTGCATAAATATAAGGTAACAGATTCTATCAGCTTTGAATAATGATTGAATTCAATGCTAGCCTCACGTAACAGTTGTTTAATGGGTTTTCACAAGCGGTCGTTAAACTAAAGTGCACTATTGTTACTGACGCGATTATGAGAAATGGCTTGGTGAAAGGGGTGGAGATTTTCCTTCCGCGGGAGGGATGACACCACTGAAGTGGAGTTAATTGAGGATGGTGACGGCACAATTGAGTGCACGGACGGCGCAATCGAGTGGTTTGACGGCGCAATCGAGTGGTTTGACGGCGCAATCGAGTGGTTTGACGGCGCAATCGAGTGGTTTGACGGCGCAATCGAGTGGTTTGACGGCGCAATCGAGTGGTTTGACGGCGCAATCGAGTGAATTGACGACGTAATTGAGTGTACCAACGGCGCAATTAAGGCATGTTATAGAAAATTTGCCATAATTGCAGATGAAAAGTGTACAATCCCAACTGGTTACGCCGTGATTTCAATTGAACACAGCCCGATTAAAGGACCTTAATAGTGGTGAAGTTCAGAATATACCCGTGTAAAAGACCTTTCAAGAAACAAAAAAGATGATGTATCTTTAGGATACTCATCTTTCAGCTTTGGCTTTTCTTAGAACTGCGCGAGTTCACTATGCCCATATAAAATTGTAGGATTCCGAGTCCCAGCACGACAGCCCCTGCCATTGCAGGTAGGAGAGGACTCAGGACGGTCTGAACCATACCGGTTGCGATCATCAAACTGAATTTTTGCTGTTTGAAGCTATAAAATGACCCTATTAAAGTCACCAGTAAAATGATGGTTAAGCTCGGAGCCATCCACGTATAAGTTTGCAGCATTTCCAAATTCATCGGCTCACCTCCTTGAATTTATTTTCAGATAATTTGTGATTTTATTCATCGTATCACCCTCAAAACCCCGTAGCAACAGGGAATCATGTCTAGTATTGATGGATTTCTTGTTTTTTACACGAACTTAATAATTCCCAGTTTATATGCCGGTTAAACGGAAGGATTATTAATTCTATGTAAAAATTATTCAATGTGTCACTGGGAATGCTAAGGGGGTGAAATTGTTGTGGAATTTCGTTATCTTAAAGGTAAGCATTTTTTTGACACTAGTGCCGAAAATTTTAGTAGGAGTGATGGCCGTGAATGGGAAGATTGAAGTTGAACATTTATCTAAGACCTTTAAGAAGGGAAATGTGCAGGCGGTAAAAGATGTATCATTTACTGTGGAAGATGGAGAATTCTTTGCATTTCTGGGTCCTAACGGGGCCGGCAAATCCACAACGGTGCAAATTTTGACCACTTTAATCAACGCAACAGGCGGGAAGGCAACCGTAGCCGGGCACGATGTGATTAGAGAGCCGGAGAAGGTCAGAAGATATATTGGGGTTGCTCTCCAGGAAACAGGAGTGGACCCGGATCTTACAGGACGGGAAATGATAGAACTTCAAGCCAATATCTTTGGTTTTTCAAAAGTCGATGCTAAAACTAGAGCGGAAGAACTGCTGAATATCGTACAGCTTAAAGATTCAGCGGAACGCAGAATTGGTAACTATTCAGGCGGAATGAGAAGAAGGCTGGATTTAGCTCTAACGCTCGTAAACGAGCCGAAGATTTTATTTTTAGATGAACCGACGACAGGTCTGGATCCTTCCAATCGAATGGCGATCTGGAAAGAGCTGCGTCGATTAAATGAAGAGAATGGAACAACGATTTTCCTTACTACTCAGTACTTGGAGGAAGCTGATTCCCTGGCCCACCGCATCAGTATCATTAATGATGGGGAAATTGTTGCTACTGGAACACCAAAAGAGCTTAAGGCTCAAATTGGGAATGACCTGATCGCTTTTACTTTTTCAACGAGGGAAGAAGAAGAAAAGGCTGAAACAATTTTAAAAGAGCATATGAATGCAAACGATGTTATTTTACAAAATCGTAAGCTGACCGTATATGTAGAAGATGGCACGAAGCAATTGTTAGAGCTGGTGAGGATGCTGGATCAAGAGGATATTGAGGTCGCCACTGTTAATTTATCTTCACCAACCCTTGATGACATATTCTTGAAAATTACAAGTGAACAGGCTGAAAAGGAGGGAGAAGTTCATGGGGAATAGCGTATGGAAAGATACATGGTTGATCACACTTCGAAATATCAAGACAACGCTTAGGAACCCGTTTTCTTTTATTCCAAACTTAATGATTTCCGCTTTCTTTTTATTAGTTTATGAAGGGGGATTAAGCGGGATTTCTCAGCTTCCTACGTTTGAAGGAGCTAATTACCTGGCTTTCATCCTGCCTGTTTCCATTGTGTCCGCTGCGATCGGAGGAGCAGGGGGAGCTGGACAGGGAATCGTGAAAGACATTGAGAACGGATTTTTCTCCAGACTGTTGCTTACCCCTGCTTCGAGACTGGCCATTGTGCTTGGTCCTATCATTGCTGGAATGCTGCAGTTATTTATCCAGACTTTATTAATTATCGGCATTGGATTTCTATTGGGACTGGAAGTTGTAACCGGCTTTGGTGGTATTCTATTTGTATTATTAATCGCGATCGGATGGGGACTTGCATTTGCGGGTTACTCTGCCGGAGTTGCACTTCGTACGAAGAATGCACAGGCAGCTCAGGCAGGTACGTTTATCTTCTTCCCGCTGATCTTTTTAAGTACTACCTTTGTCCCTTACGAGTTAATTGAAGCCCAGTGGCTTAAAGTAGCCGCTACCATTAACCCGACCACGTATATTTTCGAAAGTATGCGGACGGTCTTAATTGATGGATGGATTTTCTGGGACTTAATGCAGGGTGTTATTGCTATCGTTATTGCCTGCACCATTACGATTACCTTTGCCGCTGTTTCAGCTAAGAAGGCTGTTTCACGCGGCTAAAGAAATTACCAGACTGACATATGAAAAGTTGCAAGAAAGAGCAAAGGCCTTTGACGGGTTTTGCTCTTTTCTTGTTTTATCCCTTCCTCCTATTCCTATTAGGAATTTCATCCTTCTTTTACATACGTGCTCATCCTCTTTAACCATTCCATATTCACCTGGAATTTTGCTTTTTGATTAAGTTCTCACCTGATACACTTGATCCAGTCCTCCCTAGAATTCTACATAAACGCACGCCAATCCTCACATCATTCAACAATGGGTTTAGGAGAAAGGTTTGAGTGAAAAAGATATACTATATTTCGGAAGAGGAGACTAAAAAATGAAAAATGTAAGATGGGGAATCATCGGTTGTGGTGATGTCACCGAAGTGAAAAGTGGGCCTGCATTCCAATTAGCAGAAAATAGTTCATTGACGGCGGTTATGAGGAGGAATGGAGACCTGGCGAAGGATTACGCTGAACGTCACGGTGTTCCGAAATGGTATGATCAAGCTGAAGATTTAATCAACGATCCTGAAGTGGATGCTGTGTATATCGCAACTCCTCCAGCTTCTCATAAAGAATACACCCTGAAGGCAGCTGAAGCAGGAAAACCGGTATATGTGGAAAAACCAATGGCTCTGAATGTCGAGGAGTGCAAGGAAATGGTCGAAGCCTGCAACCTACAGCAAGTCCCTCTATATGTAGCCTTTTACAGACGTTCTCTGCCTCGGTTTTTAAAAGTAAAAGAACTTCTCGACAATAAAGAGATTGGAGACATTCGTTTTGTTTCCATCCAGCAGACACAAAAACTAGTGCAAAAAGACGAGAACAATAACCTACCCTGGAGAGTTCAGCCTGAAGTAAGCGGCGGAGGCCTGTTTTATGATGTAGCCTCTCATACATTAGATTTGTTTGATTATTTACTAGGACCTATTAAAGAGGCAAAAGGAATCGCGTCCAATCAAGCGAAAGCTTACCCGGCAGAGGATATTGTAAGCGGAACTTTCCTTTTTGAGAGTGGAGTACTCGGAAATGGTGTCTGGAATTTTTCTTCTTACAAAAATGAAGATATCAACCGAATCGTAGGCTCCAAAGGGGAAATCACTTTTTCCTCCTTTGATGAAAAGCCGGTGACACTTATTAAGGAATCAGATACCCAACAATTTATTATCGAACGGCCCAAACATATTCAGAAGCACCTCATTCAGGAGATTGTAGATGAACTTACCGGTAAAGGAAGCTCCCCAAGTACGGGTGAGACCGCTTTACGTACCAATCGTGTGATGGATGAACTGGTGAAAGATTACTATCAGGAATAATTAAGCGTACTAATAGGAGGATTTAAATGCCACAACCCATTCGAATTGGAATTATTGGAGCTGGAGGAATTGCCAGAAGTGCCCATATTCCGAGCTACCAAAGCTATGGTCAGGACGTTCAGGTTATAGCTGTGGCTAACCATAATAAAGATAAAGCCGTAGAATGTGCAGAAGAGTTTTCTATCCCTTATGCCTATGAAGATGAACAACAGATGCTTGAAGAACAGGAACTGGATGTGGTCAGCATTTGTACCCCAAACAAATTCCACGCTTCTCAAGCGATTGCAGCTTTGCAGGCTGGATGCCATGTGCTTTGTGAAAAGCCGCCGGCGATGACGGTGGAGGAAGCAGAGAAGATGTCCTTGGAAGCAGAAAAAGCTGGAAAAATTTTAACCTATGGTTTTCATTTCCGTTTTCAACCTGAGGTGGAGACGTTAAAGAAATACATTGATGGTCATGAATTAGGCGAAATTTATGCAGCACAAACACATTATAACCGGAGAAGGGGAATCCCGGGCTGGGGCGTATTCACGAATAAAGAACTCCAGGGCGGAGGAACGCTTATCGATAATGGTGTTCATATGCTGGATACAGCCTTGTATTTAATGGGTTATCCTAAGCCTAAAACGGTTTTAGGGGCTACTTATCAAAAGATTGGTCAGCGTCCCGGAGTAGGTTTAATGGGTGAATGGGATTATGAAAACTTTTCAGTAGAAGATATGGCGAGGGGAATGATTACGTTTGAAAACGGTTCTTCTCTAATATTTGAATCTACTTTTGCCGCGAATGTAGAAGAGCTGAGCAGCAAAAAAGTATCCGTTATAGGTGACGAGGGCGGAGCGGATCTTTTTCCACTAAAAATATTCCAGGAAAAATACGACACCCTGGTAGATACAACTCCTGCCTATGTAGAAAATCGGGATGCAAACGAATACCTTATTCATGATTTTATAGACTGTATTCTCCATGACAAACAACCATTAAGTACTCCATCAGAAGGTGTGCGGATCCAGCAAATTATCCAAGCCCTTTATGAGTCAGCAAAAACGGGAGAAGCTGTAAACATAAACTGAATTTAGTGAAGGCTAATTCAACTTTATAGTTCGTTATTCAGAGGTTTATTCTTCCACAAGAGGACTGTTTTCTGTAAGACCCAGTTTCGAGATAACTCGGGTCCGGTGCCAAAATATAGACTGGGGCGGCCCAGTATCGGGAGCTTAGCTGTAAGATGAATGCGGGGTTTTAACTGAGCTTTAACTATAACTAAAAGCAGTCACTGGAAAAGAATTGTACTCAGAAGAGTATGGTTCTTTTTTTTAGTTCTATAAGAATCAAGCAGTTGAAATCTTAGGAAAAGAAATTCTACATGAAATCCTATCCTCTACTCAAACTAGTAGTGGGAGGTTTCGTGTATGAAATTAGTTAACATATTTGTTTTCTTATTGCTTATTTCTCCATTTAGTCAAAGCGGGGATATATCAATCACGCATCAAGGAAAAGAAATAATTACCATTCACCCAGGTGATGTGCTTATGAATACAGTTCTCCAGCCATTTACAGACCATACTAAAGTGGATCAAATTATGGAGCAAGTGGGGAAGATCGTTAAAGAAGAACCGATTAACGCTAAAATAGGTGAATCTGGTGAAATAGTAGCTGAAAAAGCTGGTTATAAACTCGATCCTAAAGTCTTTACTGAAAAGTTGTATGATTCTCTTTACAGCCAAAGTGAACGTAAAATTGAAGTTCCATTGGCCACCATTCATCCGAAAGTAGACAGTGAGGTTCTTGCCAGTATCCGTGCTAAAATAATTGGTCATTATGATACGTATTTCAATTCCAATAACAAAGAGCGTACCCATAATATTCGGCTGGCTGCTGAGAGCATCGACAGTACGGTAGTGTTTCCGGGGGAAACATTCTCTTTCAATAAAGTGGTTGGAAAACGAACGAAGGAAAAGGGGTACATGCCTGCCCCGGTTATTGTCAGAGGTGAAGTGTCGGAAGGAATTGGCGGAGGAATTTGTCAGGTTTCTTCAACCATCTTTAACGCCGTAGACAATGCAGGGGTGCAAATTGAACAGCGTTATTCCCACAGTAAACGAGTGCCTTATGTACCGGAAGGCCGGGATGCAACGGTCAGCTGGTACGGACCTGACTTCACGTTTAAAAACATATATAATCAGCCATTACTGCTCCGTGCCAATGTATACGGCGGGCAGATGAGTGTTTCGGTTTATTCCTCAGATGTAATTAATTTCGAATCGAGGGACATACCAGGGGCTTCAAAGAAACTGCCGGAAGAAACCGAATTAGAGCACCGGAGAGTAAATTAGGTGTTATTCTCTATAATTATGTCGGGTGTAGATAGGGAAACCACCCGTACATGAAAAATAAATTTTATATAAGGAAGTGAACATATGGAGTGGCAGATAGCAGAACTGACAGAACAACAAAAAAGAAGCATTATGGAGCTTGAGAGTGAATTAGGTTATATACTCATCGCTTATGATAATGGGAAACATGGCTTTTCCACATCGGATGACAAAGTGGAATACTACTCCATGTTACACGGGACAGTAGAAGATTAAAGCAGGTTATCTGAGGACGCTTCTATAATCATGACAAAAAAGTTTAGCACCCTCAGTTGTTTTTTCTGCTATACTAAAAAGTAATTACACGTTAGGAGTTGATGTTTTATGGCAATCACAATGAAGAATTTTAATCATGCATCCATCACATTATTCAGTGGAGGACCTATCAACTTCTGACGTCCTCCGCGCTCAGGAGGAATTAAATGAAACGGAACGTAAGAAAAGATTTTCATGAGCATTTCAGCAAACAAATGAACGAACAGGAACAAGCGGGGCGTGTGGTTCGAGCTACTCATGGGATTTATAGCATTACAGCGGGAAACCAGTCCTATACAGGCTCGTTATCGGGACGCTTTCATAATGAAATAACCGAGAATAGAAACTACCCGGCCGTAGGAGACTGGGTTATTTTTCAACCTTATGATAACGATACGAAGGCTTTAATCCACCGGGTTCTACAGAGAAAAACCTTGCTTTCGAGGAAAAAAGCGGGTACAGGGAATGAAGAGCAGGTCATTGCAGCTAATATTGATGCTGTATTTATCGTTACGGCTCTGACGAAAGAGTTTAACGTAAGGAGATTGGAACGATACGTACAGCAGGTGTATGAGAGCGGTGCAAGACCGGTAGTAGTTTGTACAAAACGGGACTTGTGCGATACGGTCTCGGAAAAACTCTGGCAAGTAGAGCGTGCCGCCCCTGGCGTTCAGGTGTATGCGGTTGATAATATGACAGGAGAGGGGATGGATTCGCTCCTTGAGGAAGTAAAAGAAGGAGAGACCATATCCTTAATAGGTTCCTCAGGAGTAGGTAAATCCACCTTAATTAATCGACTGCTTCATAAAGAAGTCCAGGCCACAAAAGATGTCCGCGAGAGCGATGGCCGGGGACGTCATACCACTACGCACCGGGAGTTATTTGAATTACCGGGAGGTGCCTTTGTAATTGACACTCCGGGGATGAGAGAGTTGCAGCTTTGGGGTGATCAAGAAACGATAGAAGGGACCTTTTCTGATATCGAAACCTGGAGTCAGCAATGTAAATTCAGGGACTGCCAGCATGAGCAAGAACCAGGATGCGCAGTTCAGCAGGCTATTGCAGAGGGAGAGCTTGAAGTTGAACGGCTGAATAGCTTTAATAAACTTAAACGTGAATTGCACCGTTTGGAGCTGAAAGATCAATACGGAACTCATCGAACGAATCGCATGCTTCATGGTCCTAATAAAGGAAAGTTTTATCCCTCATAAAAAATACCCCCATCTTAGATGGGGGTATTACTTTTTATTTGTTCATATACTTGTCGACTTCCCACTGGCTGACTTGAAGAGAATAGTCGGTCCATTCTTCTTCTTTATCATCAATATAAGCCTGCGCTGTGTGCTCGCCTAGCGCATCGAGAAGAACTTCATCCTTCTTAAGAGCTTCAATTGCTTCTTTTAAGTTTGTAGGAAGGGTTGGTACACTGTCGTCATCAACTTCATACAAGTTACGGCTTTCTGCTTCTCCTGCATCCAGTTCATTACGGATACCTTCAAGTCCAGCTTGAATAAGAACAGCCAGCGTCAAGTAAGGGTTCGCTGTTGGGTCCGGGTTACGCACTTCAAAACGAGTTCCTTTCCCGCGCGTAGTCGGTACGCGCATCATACAGCTTCGGTTGGAGTGAGACCAAGCTACGCTTACAGGAGCCTCATATCCAGGAACTAGACGCTTGTACGAATTAACGTTAGGATTGGTGATGGCAGCAATTCCACTCGCGTGATGAAGAATTCCAGCAATGAACTGTTTCATTGTCTTAGAAACGCCATCTTCAGCATCTTCATCGAAGAACGCACTATCGCCGTCCTGGAATAAGGAAAGGTGGCAGTGCATACCGGAACCATTCTCGCCAGTAATCGGTTTAGGCATGAAGGTTGCGTGATAGTCATGGTTCGTTGCAATATCTTTTACAACGTTTTTGAATGTCTGGATATTATCTGCCGTTTTCAGCATGTTGTCAAAACGGAAGTTAATCTCATGCTGACCCATGGCAACTTCGTGGTGAGAAGCTTCCATTTCAAAACCATATTTTTTAAGCGTGCGTACGATATCACGACGCACTTTATCGCCTTTATCTTTAGGAGAAGAGTCGAAATAACCAGCTCGGTCATTGAACTTTCTAACTGGATATCCGTCTTCATTAAGTTTAAATAGGAAGAATTCTGGTTCAGGACCTACGTTAACGGTATAGCCCATATCTTCCGCTTTTTGCATAGCGCGTTTCAAAATATAACGAGGGTCACCTTCGAAAGGTGTACCGTCCGGCTTATAGATGTCGCAAATAAAGCGAGCACTTTGATCTTCGTCTACCAGGGAAGGCAGAACCAAGAACGTATCTAAGTCTGGAACAAGGTACATATCACTTTCTTGGATGTCAGAGAAACCTGAAATGGAAGAACTGTCAAACATAGCTTCTTCGTTTAATACCATATCTAGTTCATCGATAGGGAGTTCTACGTTTTTAGTTTCCCCAAGCATATCTGTAAATTCTAGTACGATGAATTCTACTTTGTGTGCTTGTACTTCCTGCTTAATCGTTTCTTTCGTGTAAGTCATACATTACCCTCTCTTTAATTTATTATGAGGAGTTTCGCTCCAAGGGAATTGGAGTAGAACCTCACTTAGTTGGTGTATGTAAGGAATTCTAACACAAAGTGTTATTAGTTCTCAAACATCTTTTTTACTTTTACCCCGCATCCTTCCTCTTTAAACCTTCTCAGTTCAGTCATGCCACAGGATTTACGGATTTAAAAAATTTTTAGAAATATTTGAATCTCCTCATCGTATGCTTACTAGTAGAGGTGATAAATGGTGAAGCGTACGTACTGGGTAATTCTTGGACAGGCAATAATGGTATTTATTTATCTATGGATCGCTTCTCTGTTATTCCAATATTTACAAATGAAAGCTAATGAAGCAGACAGCTTTTATTTGTATCTGTTATTTAGTCAGACTGCGTACATTCCTGTAGGCTTTTTAATGGGGGCAGGCTCGCTGATAAGAGAGTGGAATACTAGAGGGAGATTTAAAATGAATAGATTTTTGATTGCTTTATTGGTAGTTCCTTCCCTTTATATATTATTTGTACCCTATTTTCTACCCTTTCCATCCATAACGCCTACCATTATCTTAACAAATCCTTCAGCCGGGACCGTTATCCAAGTTATGGCAGGTTACGCTTTTGTCAAAAGCATTCATAAAATGAGTGAACGGTAGGGAGCATGTCATTCTCTATCCGTGCGTTGGTTGATTAATCGTATCTTACAGCGATAAGTTGGACGAGAGGCTATTTTTGTCTTATAATCGTCACTGTAAAAGACGTACATAACTACGCACATGGAGAAAGGAAGATGACAATGAGTAAAACATTAATCTTTGGCCATAAAAATCCTGATACAGATACAATTAGTTCAGCGATTGCTTATGCCGCACTAAAAAATTCACTCGGCTTTGATACAGAGCCTGTCCGTTTAGGGGAAATTGGTGGAGAGACGCAATACGCTCTTGATTATTTTGACGTAAAAGCACCAAGGCTGGTCGAGAAAGTTTCTGACGAAGTTGAGCAGGTTATCTTAGTTGACCATAACGAGCGCCAGCAAAGCGTGGAAGATCTTGAAGAAGTTAAAATCCTGGAGGTTATTGATCATCACCGTATTGCTAACTTCGAAACGGAAGGGCCTCTTTATTATCGTGCTGAACCCGTGGGCTGTACGGCTACGATTTTAAACAAACTTTATAAAGAAAATAACAAAGAGATCTCTAAACCGATGGCCGGACTGATGCTTTCTGCCATTATTTCTGACTCTCTATTGTTTAAATCTCCAACGTGCACAGATGAGGACCGTCAGGCTGCTGAAGAACTGGCAGGTATTGCAGGCGTGAACGCAGAAGAGTACGGACTGGAAATGCTAAAAGCAGGTGCTGATATCAGCGGACAGTCTGCCGAAGAAGTTATTTCCCTTGATGCTAAAGAATTCTCAATGGGTGACAAAAACGTTGAAATAGCTCAGGTGAATACCGTGGATACGGATGATGTTCTTGCCCGCAAATCAGAGCTTGAGCAGGCTATGGAAAAAGCTGTAGCAGATAAAGGATCAGAATTGTTCTTATTGGTCGTAACGGACATCCTTACGAATAACTCTACAGTTGTAGCGGTTGGGAATAAAGAAGCTGTTGCGCAGGCGTTTAATGTGACTCTAGATGGCAACCAGGCTGTACTTGAAGGCGTAGTTTCCCGTAAGAAGCAAATCGTACCGCCGTTGAATCAATATTTCGCGTAAACTTAAAAAACGATCCTTAAGCAAAAGGACCGTTCAGGGATCGCCGAGTTTAACTCGGCGGTCTTTTTTTCTATCTGTTAAACTTTGTAGATCATTTATATTTAAAAACTTATTAAGCTATAGGGCCGTTTACTTTAAGACTCAGTTTCGAGATATTGGTTATGAGGAAGGTCCTGCGGGGGACGATTTCGCTTTCCGCGGGCATGTGCTGAGCTTCCTCGGGCTTAACAGCCCTGCGGGATCTCACCGATCATGTTCATCCCGCAGGAGTCTACATCGTCCCCCTCCGGACCTTGCCAAATCAGCAACTCGAAGCCACTTGAGATATCTTCTTGATGCACAAAATGAGCATGGGAGCTTTTCTTTAATAATCAACACGGTGATTTAGAGGGGCGGTTGGGTTATTGGAAGATTTGGTTAAACTTCTGTATTTCCCCGGTTACTGAACGGAATACGTCTTCGTCTGCCACTGAAAAATCCTCAGCAGAAGTGATCTTTGTAATCTTACTAATAAGATTACTTAGTTCCTTATCCACTTGCTCAGCACTTCTGTTCTCATTTTCAGTTTGGCCTACCGAGTAGTCCGTAATAATGAAGTCTAAGGTCCGGAGGGATTCCGTGTATTCCCTGAACCATTGCCCGCTTAAAAGGCTGCTTCTCTGAGCAGTGTTGAACAACCGCGTTTGGTCATGTAAATCCATCAATTGATCCGACAACAGAGAGTCAAGCTGGAAATTTTTCTGCTCTCCTGATTCTCGCTCATGATACAAATTAAATGTCTGCTTCACGTCTTCGAGTTTACGTGGCAGCTCTTTGACCGCGGAGGAAGACGCCTGAACAGCAAAAGACTCGATAGGCTGAGACTTTGAGGCATCGTACCACATATACGTTAAGATGATGGAAAGAAATAAAAGCGTTATCGACGTTACCTTGTAAATCTTTAATTTAGTCACGATTCATCTCATTCCATTCTTCTCGCAGCACGCCCATTCGGATGGAATCGTAAAATTCACCTTCGTAAATTCGGCATTTCCTCATTCGTCCTTCTAGTGTTAATCCTAACTTCTCTCCCACTTTCATCATTCGTTCATTTTTCGACCAGGTCGTTAAACCAGCACGCACAATAGGAAGCGATTGAAAAAGATGGTCAATCCATAACGATAATGCTTCTGTACCGTAACCGCCATTCCAGTAGTACGGGTCATAAATGCCGATGCCTACCTCCAGCCATAAAGAGGGTTTGTGCTCCCAGTAATAAGTCACGGTTCCGATGATTTGACCTTCTACCTCGATCAGCAAGCGTGAATCCGGCTCATCCGGACCTAAACGTTCTTTGCGAGCGTTCTCATGGCTGCGGTAGCTTTCCAGCGTATGTGGTTCGAGAGGGTAGTAGGGGGCGTCCCATTTCTTCCACTCCTGTTCGTTTGAGTAAATTTTTTCCCAAAGCAGGGGGATATCTTCATCTTGAATGGAGCGCAGGGTTACTTTTTCCCCTGTTAAACGGGTGTTGAATTTTGAATTTTTCATAGTATACAAGCTCCTTAAGAGTTCTTCAGTTTTATCCTATCACAATGGAAGAATCAGGTTGAGTGTTTTCTCTTATTCTCAGCAGGGTATGAGTAGAAGAAGTTACATATGTAAGAGGTGAGTATATGATTCATGTCACGGCCTATTCGAATAAAGATGGACTTCAAAAGAACTTAACGCTTGAGCAACTATCCTCACTCGACTGGAACTGGTACTGGGTGGATTTTGAATCACCTACGGATGAAGAAGTTAAGCTGCTGGATAGCTATTTCCACTTTCACCCTTTAGCTATTGAAGACTGTCTTCACGAGCTGCAGAGACCCAAGTTAGATTACTATGATGACCATACATTTTTTGTTCTTCATTCCGTAAATCGAGAAGAACTTGAGAGGGAAGAAATCGATATTTTTCTTGGAGAGTGCGCCATCGTTACGTTTCACAAAGAGCCTGCTCCTTCGCTTGATATAGCTGAGCGGCTGCTCAAACGCAGCAAGGATATGAGCAAAGTAGATGAATATTTCATACTTTATCAGATCCTGGATAAAGTAGTGGATAACTATTTTCCTATCGTTTATGAAATTGAAGATCATATTAACGAAATTGAATCCAATACGAAAAACCTTTCCATGGAAAGACTGCTGGATGAACTGTTTGACCGCAGAAGTGAACTGCTTACACTGAGACAGACTGTGCACCCGATGCGTGATTTGCTCTATCGGGTACTGAACACACACCATTTAGAAGGGGTGCGTGATCGTAGTGAATATTTTGCGGATATCCATGATCACTTAATAAAAGTAGCGGATATTATCGCATCGAACCGTGAGATGACGCAGGATATCAGGGACAGTTATTTGTCTTTAAACTCTCATCAAACCAATCGAACGATGCAGATCTTAACAGTTATATCCGTTATATTCATGCCTCTGACTTTTATCGTAGGGGTCTATGGAATGAATTTTCAGCACATGCCTGAGCTTGACACTCAATATGGATATCTGGTCGTTTGGATCATTATGATTGGTGTATCTATAGGAATGTTCACGTGGTTCAAGCGTAAAGGCTGGTTCGATTAAAGAGGCTGAACTGGCTTACGTCTGAAGACTGAAAGAAAATCACCCGGCGGACTGTTATAGAAAAGACTGAATTCGACTACACTTTAAATATCATCAATCAAAGGAGATGAATTTATCGTGTTTAATGAATTAGAAGTCTCTCTTGACGTGCAGGAGCGCCGGACTAAATAATTTAAAAAAGCTATCCCAAATTAAAACGGGATAGCTTTTTTAGGTTATACATTCCGGGCGTGACTAAAGAGTGCCCGATTTTTTTGTGGATATATTAAAGTGGTTGTCTTGAAAAAACTAAAAACGAGTAGAATTATTGAGTGCTGGGATAGGGAATCTCTAAGGTGACCTGGAGGATTAAGATTTCAAAACATCGTGATCAACGTAGCGTGTACCTTTAAGGGCGCTGATAACATTAACCGCTACTCGTGCTCCGTCTCCTGCGGTGATGATGGTGTGGACACTAACTCCGGCAACGGTTCCAGCGGCCCATACTTTAGGGTAAGATGTATGGCCTTTTTTATCCACCTGAATGATTTTGGCTATCCTTGGTTCAAGACCATCCTGTGTTTCTAAACCGAAAGACTCGGCTAATCTAACGGACATCCCCGTAGCAAAAATAATGTGTTCTGCATCATAAGAACCTTCAGATGTTTTAATTGTGTACATAGCTCCATTTTCAATAATCCGCTCAACTTCCTCTTTCACGAGATCCGTGCCGAATTTAACAGCTTGTTCCTGACCGGTTTGGAGCAGAGAAGGACCTTCTATTTCTTTTACTCCATAGTGATTTTCCACCCATGCTTTCGCTGTTATACTCTTGCCGCTGTCGAACATTACTGTCTTCACACCTGATTTCGCTGCAAATAAAGCAGCACTGGCTCCGGCTGGTCCTGACCCGATAATAGCTACATCATACATAGAAAACTCACTCCTTAGGAAAAGTAGGTACACTTTCATTATATCGAATTTTAAGCAGGGAAGAAATCAGGTAGGTGAAATAGGGGATTATTTTTGCTTAATTACAGCGTGAAAGCATATCATATTGCCATGCAAGCTAGTCTTTATTTAGCAATCCTTAAACGTGTACACCTCTAATCTCCTGCCATTATTTGGAAATAATTAGTTGACATGTATGCATTAAAATGTGTATGTAGGAAGAGACTGCCCAAAAATTATCTTACGGATGGAGGTATTAAGTATGTTTGAAGTCTGGAAGACGGATTCACAAGATGATCCTTACAGATTAAGTAGCGTAGGTACAAAGACTATTGAAGATTTCGAGAAAAGCCTAAAGAGAAGACTACCAGAGGAATACAAAGATTTAATCCGGAAACAGAATGGGGGCCGCATTACACATAATTCAGTTAACGTAGGTGAGTTTTCAGATGAAGACGATTTAGAAATTGACCATATTTATGGTTTGGGTAGTCCGGGCTTATTAGATAGTTCATACATAATTAAGGAATGGGGGCTCCCCAAAAACATTTTAATATTCAACGGGGAAGGAAATGATTGGTTTGCCTTGGATTATTCTACAGAGATTCCTGCAGTCATTTATATTGAATGGGATAGTGAGGAAATAATAAAAGCAGCATCAAGCTTTGGAGACTTTATTAAGAACCTCACGAATAAGGAATTAATTTCAGCAAACGAGGAAGACGAGTGGACCTGGACTAAAGAGGAAGCTGAAGCTATTTTATAGGAGAAGATAATTCTTTAATAACGGAGGGGCTCTTTAGTTTTCTTTATACAGAGGATTTAGAATGGTATTTAGACAAATTAAACCAACTTTCCAACCACTCTAGCCTATTAGTAAGAGAAGGGGTAGTGAGTGTACTAAGAGATAGCTTTGAATACATGTTCTCTGAAACCCAAATGTCTTCAAAAGAAACATTAATAGATATTTTAAACAAGTTAAATAAAGATCAGGATAAATATATTAGATTAGAAATAAGCGAAATAAAAGAGGAGTATATAATTAGATGACTTATGGGAGAACGATTGGTCTTTTATTACGTGAACAAAATCGCCAAAGCCATAAAAAAAGAACTCAATTCCTTTAGGAGGTGAGTTCTTTTTAGTGGATCAAGATCCATATTCCACGTGCTGTAAGTATTTATCTCTATGGGGGTTAAACGAATATAGACGTATTGCTATTTATGATAGAATCTGTGTACTTTCTCCGGCAGCTAGCCTCTGAGATGTTCTCCTGCCACGAGTTTTCAATCTCCTGAAAGGTTTTTTCCACTTCTTCGCCGTCAATAATCATAACAAGCGGCTCTTTAATATCCATTAATAGAAAAAATGACATAAGCTTTGGCAGGTGGCCACCGTCAGCGATCAAATGGTTTTGGTGTAAATAAACGTTCTGATTGCTTCTTGAAACTAATTTGTAGAGTTTCATAACCTGGTTGGTTTGTAAGGGTTGGTGCAGGTGCAATTGATATGATGATAGTTCTTCCATCCTTGTCACCTCCATGTTCTCTGCTTGCTTTAACACTACCCGGGGGTCAAGGGTCCTAAACCTGATTCCCCGTTTTTTTGTTAATGTTTGTAAATCAATTTCCTTGTCATACCGCCGTCCACAGTCAAATTTTCTCCTGTAACAAAATCATTGGATTGATCAGTTAAGTAGAAACAGGCTTTTGCGACATCCTCAACTTTTCCAACTCGATTAGATAAGTGCTGGTCATGATCGACCTCTCGAAGCTGTTCATAGTTCTCTGTCTGAATCCAGCCCGGACTGATGGAATTTACACGAATGTTATAATTAGATAGAGAGGAAGCTAAAGCGTGAGTAAGTGCTATGATGCCACCTTTACTTGCCGCATAAGCCTCCGAATCGGGTTCAGACATGAAAGCCCGTGTCGAAGCTATATTGACGACTCTTCCCTGTATTCCTTCATTCTTCCACAGCTTTCCGGCTCGTTTGGAAAATAAAAAAACGCTCCTTAGGTTGGTCTGAAGCACATCATCCCACTGATCGATATCCAGCTCGAAAAGCGGCTGGAATGAACTGACTCCGGCATTGTTAATTAAAATCGAGATGGTGCCGACGTGTGCTTTTATCTCATCGAATAAATCATCTATATTTTTCGGATCGCGTACGTCACAGTAAAAAAAGAAACCGCTCCCGCCGTTCTCTCTAATTTCTCCGACCAGCTGTCTGCCATGTTCTTCATCTATGTCACAGGCAATCACGGTAGCACCCTGCTCGGCATAGGATAAAGCCAGGCCACGGCCGATTCCATTACTTGCGCCCGTGATTAAAACAATTTCATCATGAAAATTCATAGTAATCCCTCCTGCCTCCCTTTACCTTAATGCATTAATTCGTAAACCTTTGTCGGATAATGGACTGAATAAGGCTTGTAGAGCAGGGTGGAACATGGTATTATCTTAAAAAATTGGAGGTGATCGTATCAAACGCGTAACATTAGTCGATGTATTTAAACATCGTATTACACAGAAATATTTACAGCGATCAGGCATCCATCACGCGGTCACCGTAGCGGGTTATGCATATGATATGGCGATTGAATCCAATGTAGATCCGGATCTTGCGACAAAATCAGCTTTACTTCATGACATGGGACATTATGAGTGGTACCGGGACGGGAAATGGGACTACGAAGAATACCGAAAACATGATATTCATGCAATTAAAGGAGCAGAACGCGCTCATAAATTACTGATCCGGCTCGGGGAAGACCGTCTGGTGGCTAAAGAGGTATCGCTTGCCGTACTTCTTCATACAGACAGTTATCTGCCTTTTTCGCTCGAAGCCCAGCGAACAGACCTTCAAGAAGTGGTGAGAGTAGCCGATGAAAAAGATGAGCAGCCATCCGGACTGCATCACTATAAGCAAATGGACAAGAGCGAAGCGATCCAATTATTACACCAATTGGATCTGAAAGTTGAAGCAGCTTTAGAAGAACGGGGAGAGCTTTCTAGTTAAATAGTATAACTTTTTTCCTAATTAGGCTTTACTTTTAAATAACCCTTCTATATAATTTCCATTGAAAGCTAAATTTTCTGAAAGCGAGGTCGACATAAATGATGAACATAAAAATGACAGTAAACCAGACAATCGAACATCGGCCTGCGCAAATAGGAATTAGCGAGTAAACTTTTTCATCAATTTATTCATAACTGCCGCAGGTTACGCATATTGTATTCCTGTGGCTTTTTTAATGAAAGCATTATATCGTTTGCTTAAAACGAAGCCACAGGGGACCTGTGGTTTTTTGTTATGCTATCATAGGGTAATTTTACCCTTTTGATATAAAAATACACAAGTTTAGGAGGTGGAAAATATGACGTTTCATTTGTTTATTTTTAAAATTCAAGTAAGTAGACGCCAGGAAGAGAAATATGCGCCGTTGCCCGGATACCATCCGTCTGCAGAAGAGCAATGGCTGGACCGAAAATCATCTTTTATCCATTATATGTAATTCTAAAAGGAGTGAAAAATTATGAGCAGCACACTAAGGATGGAATTTATGGATTGGTTAAACGACGAGAAGGATACCGCTTAGTTATGTAGTATTGGAGGGTTAAACATGCGGATCAATGTGCTTATTTTTACGATTTATATCCAAAAGCTAGACCGGGCAGCAAGAGATCGCTCAGTCCAAAGGTCAAAAGCAATTGGAGAACAAATCAATCAAACTAATTTAAAATACACCTCATTATAAGGGGCGCCCCCAGTCATTATTGGCTGGGGGTTTATCATTTCTAATAAAGTAATAACGTGATATAAGAATCGAAACCTTTGAAAAATACTGTCAAATCCGTTAAGGTCAGGAAAAGATGCTCTGGAGAAAATTTTAAATAGAAAGGCTTTGTTGACATGAATTTACATAGAAAACCTATGCCTGTACCGGATGCTGTAGATTCGGTTTTAACTTATAAAAAGAAGGCTGAGGCTGAAATTATTCCGTTGGAGTCTTCTGATAACCGGACATTAGCAGAAGATATAGTCGCTACTCACCCGGTTCCTCCTTTTAACAAGTCGCCTTATGACGGTTTTGCGTTACGGTCCGAGGATTCAGAAGGACTATCAAAGGAAAATAGCGGGCATTTCCGAGTAATGGAAACCGTGGGGGCGGGTCATCGTGCCAGCCGGCCATTAAAGGAAGGAGAAGCCGTTCGCATCATGACGGGGGCAGAAATTCCTTCAGGCGCTGATTGTGTAGCTATGTTCGAAATCTGTCAGACCTATGAACAAGACGGGCAGTCCTGGATGACCTTAAAGCGCCCCATGGAAAAAAATCAGAATATCATTGAAAAAGGATCGGAAACCAAAGAAAATGACCTGCTGGTAGAAGCTGGCACGAAGGTTAACCCAGGAGTAAAAGCCCTGCTTGCCACTTTCGGTTATAGCGATGTTAATGTATATAAAAAGCCAGTTGTCGGCGTGTTCGCTACGGGGACTGAATTGCTGGATGTAGAGGAACCTCTGGAACCTGGGAAGATAAGGAATTCCAACGCCTTCATGATTGTTTCACAAGTGAAACGTGCAGGAGGAGAGGCTCATTATTTTGGAAAGTTAGAAGATGACTTTGATATTTGTTATCAGTCTGTATCCGAGGCTTTAGATAAGGTGGATGTGTTAATTACGACAGGCGGCGTATCGGTCGGTGATTACGATTTAATGCCTGATATTTATGAGAAATTAGAAGCGGACGTTTTATTTAACAAGGTAGCCATGAGACCAGGAAGCGTGACGACAGTAGCTTCCTGCCAGGGCAAGCTGTTGTTTGGATTATCAGGAAACCCTTCCGCCTGTTATGTAGGATTTGAGTTATTTACTTATCCCATCATTCTCTCCTATTTAGGACGGTCGCAGCCTTTCCACCAACGGATCCAGGCTACATTAGGGAAAGATTTTAAAAAGCCCAACCCTTTTACCAGATTTGTGCGGGGCTGTATACGGTACCGGGAGGGGAAGGTCTTTGTAGACCCTGTGGGTATGGACAAATCCGCCGTTGTGTCTTCGCTTGCCCATACCAATGTGCTCATTATGCTTCCAGGAGGTACAAGAGGCTATGAAAAAGGAGACAGCGTGGAAGCCCTTTTACTAGAAGATCAGACAGGACAGCAAAGTTTCTGAGACGACATAGAAGGAGTGAAGGTATGACCGATTATGTATTAGATCAGCATGAACGCCCAATGAAGGATTTACGAATTTCTGTTATTGATAAGTGTAATTTTAGATGTACGTACTGTATGCCGGCAGAGATTTTCGGTGATGATTATAAATTTATGCCAAAAGATGAGCTTCTAAGCTTCGATGAAATCATCCGCCTTGTTCAAATCTTTTCTAAATTTGGAGTCGAGAAAATCCGGCTTACAGGTGGAGAGCCTTTGATGAGGAAGGACCTTCACGAGCTTGTTGCCCGACTAAACGAGATAGACGGCATTAAAGACATTGCCGTTACAACCAATGCTGTGTTTCTCGTTAAACAGGCGAAGAAACTCAAAGCAGCAGGGCTTAATCGTGTGAATGTAAGTCTTGATGCAATTGAAGATGAAGTCTTCCAGCAGACGAACGGCAGAGGAATTAAAACAAGTCCTGTACTTAAAGGAATTGAAGCAGCCAGGGAAGCGGGCCTTGAGATCAAAATAAATATGGTTGTGAAAAAAGGTATGAACGAAAGCCAGATTCTTCCGATGGCTCGTTACTTCAAGGAAACTGGTGACACTTTGAGATTTATTGAATTTATGGACGTAGGAAACCATAACGGCTGGAATATGGATTCCGTAATCTCTAAAAAAGAGATTATTGAAGAAATTAACCAGGAACTTCCCTTAGTTCCGCTTGATGCAAACTACTTTGGAGAAGTAGCTTCCAGGTATCGTTATGAAGGAAGCGATGCAGAGATTGGAGTGATCTCTTCTGTTACAGACGCATTTTGCAGTAGCTGCACGCGCGTGCGTCTTTCAGCAGATGGAAAGCTGTTTACCTGTCTCTTTGCTTCCGAAGGTCATGATATTCGCAAATTACTGCGAGAAGGCGAGCCGGATGAGGCGATTGTATCCAATCTTATTAAGATCTGGACGAGAAGAGATGATCAATACTCCATCGACCGTGCGAAAGGAAAACCAACGAAGAAGAAAATAGAAATGTCGTATATCGGCGGCTGAAAAAAGCCGGGTACCCCTTGCAAGGGCTACCCGGCTTTATTACTAGGGTTTCTAAAGCGTTAGTGAGAATTTAATAAGCTAGATCTTCCGCTATAGGAACTGATAGTTGAGGACTCGCTTTCGAGTTATTTTGTAGAGATAGGGGCTCCAGGGAACGACTCGCTTTCCGCGGGAGAAGGAGCGAGGCGAGCCCCCACAAGGAGTGTTAACGACTGAGGAGGCTTGCCAGTTCCCCCGCAGGAAAGCGAGTTGTTTCCGTAGCCGCCCCATCCTTTTTTGGCAATGGACCCGAGTTATCTCGAAACTGACTGAGTCTTCCAGAAAAGGGAGCTTTACTGGGTGAGTAAACAACGAGGGTTTATGGTATTAATACAATCTTTCCGGTTTTACCGGCTTTCTTAAAGTAAGTCTGGGCTTCTTTGGCTTTTTCCAGAGGGAAAGTACGATCGATGACTGGTTCAATCTTTCCTTCTGAAATGGCTTGAAGCATGCGCTTGAATTCAGCTCGGGTTCCTAGCACCGATCCATAGAGAGTGATATGCTTTAGGTAGAGCTTACGAAAGTCCAATTCGGTCTTCTGTCCGCCGGCAGATCCGGACGTACAGAATTTACCGCCTTTTTTCAGTACTTCCAGAGAAGTAGAAAACAAAGCGTCTCCCACGACATCTGCGACAGAATCGATCGGTCCGCCGTTGGCCTCAATAATCTCTTCGGCCAGTCGCTCAGATCGATAAGAAAGTACGTGGTCTGCACCCAGTTCTTTCAACCTTTCTTCTAATGCTAAGTCTCCTACAATGGCAATAACTTTGGCGCCAAATACTTTAGAAGCAATTTGTACGTTTAACGAACCAACGCCTCCGTTCGCTCCTGTCACCATAATAGTCTCTCCTGGCTGTACTTGAAGTTGTTCAATCATATGCCAGGCTGTCATTCCACTGACCGAGAACACCGCGCTTTCCGTGTAGTCAGAGAGGGGCATGTCAAAGCATAGCTCCGCAGGCCAAACTACATATTCAGCATAGCCGCCATCGTACTCTGAGCCAATAAAAGACATATCCTCTGCTATATGTTCCTTGCCTTCATCTCCGCTTGAAGTGAAAGGGAAAACCACCACATCTTTGCCAATCATACGCTCGTCTACCTGGTCGCCGATTTTTTCGATAGTACCTGTAATATCAGATCCTGGTATGCGCGGAAACTGGACACCTTCCGGCCGCCAGCCTGATTTGCCTCCTGTTCCGTAGGCCCCTTCTCTCATCCAAATTTCTGTATTATTAATCGCACAGGCTTTTACTTTAATTAATACCTCTGTGCTTTTAGGTTCCGGGATGCTTTTTTCCACCACTTCTAATTGATCGACATCCCCATATCCGGTTACTTGAACTGCTTTCATTGAATAATTACCTCCCTGTTTGTATTCTAAGCTTGTCTCTATTAGCTTACACGTAATTGAGCCGTTCATCCAATCTGCAAGTTTAATGAATGAACAATCAAGCTGCCTGGTTTTTTAATAAAGGGTCTGTTAAACTTCCTTGTTGATCTTAAGGATAAGCTCACGTTACTGGAAGAATCAGTTTCGAGACTTTTGTGAGAATTAGGGGTCCTGCGGGGGACGATTTCGCTTTCCGGCCCTGCACGACGCAGGGTCGTTTAAGGCCATAGGAAAGTGTTCAAATGTGGAATCACCCCGATAGACACGAACAGCATAAGCCGACCATCAAAAGGATGGCGGTTTTTCCATCCGTTGATGATCGGCTTATGTCTCGAGGGTCTGGGTGATGGAACAAGACGAGTTATTTCCCCACCAGCCCTTCTCACCATTTGATTAACGGATCCATTTATCTCGAAATCGAGTCTTCAACAATCCGGCCCTATTGTGTAATAAGCCTCTTATGAAAATCAACAAAAAACTTTAACGGAGTCTTAAATAAAAGCTAGGTTCTTTACGTTCTCTCTATGCTTAAATTACTCAGCCTTTGCTCAAATCGTAACCGTCCTCTATAATATAGGTAATATGTGTTTGTGGAGGGGAGATTCCATGAAAACCTTTAAATTAATTTCTTTGGATATCATAGAAGAGAAACACGAAGATATTACTCAAAGACGGATTAAACTGCTTGATGGACTCATTATTAACCGTGAAGACGATCATGGCCGGTGGATCATAGAAGCATATGTGGATCAAAGCTATCAGGATTTTTTCCAGTCTATGTGCACCAACAATGAGGAAATTATGGTACAGGTGAAAATTACAAAACCAAGCAACCAGCCTGCTACATTTCTAGTGACACCGATTGATACAAATGTAATTGGGGATCATATTAATGTCATATTCATGGGGTCTATCGTTAATCGCCAACAGGAGCAAATAGAGAAGACTCTGCGGCAGCTAATGGATGAAGGATATCAGAATGAAGAACTGCTGGCTGCTTTCAAGAAAAAAGCAGAAGAATCCTCTTCATAACTTGCTCCATAGCTCCTTACATAGGAAAAGTATTCAAAAAAGTAAATCAGGTAAAGAAAATTATAAATCACCCTGCTATAATAGGAATGGTGTTCAATCATTAAGTCGGAAACAGCATGGTTAAAGGAGATATCGTATGTGGGTGAGAAGAAAGAGCCTGCGCTGGCTGAATGAATTATCGCCATTTCAATTAATTGCCATATATTATCTAATTGCGGTTACCATTTCATCTATACTAATTGCCTTGCCAGTAGCCCATAAGCCGGGTGTAAAACTGGAGTTCATAGACGTATTATTCACAGCTGTCAGTGCCGTGAGTGTAACAGGCTTGACTACTGTTACAACGGCGGAGACATTTAGTACGACCGGGGTATTTATATTAGCTTTAGTATTACAGTTTGGCGGAATTGGAGTTATGACACTCGGCACGTTGATCTGGCTCATGCTCGGAAAAAAAATAGGTTTAAAAGAACGTCGTCTCATTATGACAGACCAAAACCGGACTTCCTTCCAGGGGATGGTTCAAATGGTCAAAGAAATAGTGCTCGTAGTACTTCTCATAGAATTAATCGGTTTTCTAACTCTTGGGACGTATTACCTTCAGTACTATGATCCTGGCGAAGCTTATTTACAAGGATTTTTTGGGACGATTAGTGCTATGACAAACGGTGGTTTTGATATTACCGGTCAATCTCTTATTCCTTTTAAGGATGACTATTTTGTCCAATTTATTAATATGATCTTAATAATTGCAGGAGCAATTGGTTTTCCAGTGCTTATTGAAGTTAAACAGTATTTATTTAATAACAATGATGTTCAGACGATTCGCTTTTCACTATTTGCCAAGCTGACCAGCTTCACTTTTTTTGTGCTTGTTCTGCTTGGGACTGTTATGATTATCATTCTTGAGTTTAATCATTTCTTTGCGGGCAAAGACTGGCATGAAGTATTTTTCTATGCCCTGTTTCAGTCAGTCACCACAAGGAGTGGCGGGCTTTCAACCATGAATATTAACGAATTTACGGAACAGACGCAGTTATTTATGTCTTCGTTAATGTTTATTGGGGCATCGCCAAGCAGTGTTGGGGGAGGAATACGTACAACTACATTTGCGCTTGTTGTCATATTCATTTTAACCTTTGCCAGAGGAGGCAGTCGGATTCGTTTGTTTAGAAGAGAGGTTCATAATGAAGATTTAAACAGAGCCGTGGTGGTTATGATGATGGCCATGCTGCTTTGCTTTATTGCTTTAATGGCTTTATCAATCAGTGAACCGTTTACTTTAAATGAACTATTATTCGAAGTGTGTTCCGCGTTTGGAACGGTGGGACTTTCGCTGGGTATTACACCGGGAATGACCTCGTTCGGGAAAATAGTATTAATGCTTCTCATGTTCCTCGGCAGAATCGGTATATTGACTTTCTTATTCTCTTTCCAAAAAGACAAAACAAAAGGGGATTATCATTATCCGAAGGAAAGGTTAATCATTGGTTAAATCAAAAAAGGCACAGCCCTATGGCTGCGCCTTTTTTTGATCGTAATTATCAATCTTCCGGATTTATAAACTTCTTTGTCACTGGAAGATCAGTCATTTACATTAGCAGTAAAATGCTGCACCTACAATCACCAATAGGATGAACAATACGACGATTAAGGCAAAGTTGTTCCCATAACCAGCTCCACCATATCTTCCGCAACGTCTTCCTCCGTAAGGATAGCCTCCGTACATAAGCTCACCTCCTGTTGTTTACACTCTCAGCGTATGCTGGAGGCAGCAAATGTGTATGGTTATTCACCCAGAGACCATTAATTCATAAATGTGGAAGGAGCCATTTTAATAATTTTGCTCTTTTGGTGGAGGAATTCCTTTTGGGAATCGTTTAAGTTTTGTTCACTGCATTCAATCTCTTCACACCAGTGATTTAACTGCTCATTGATCAACCTTTTCTGATCAGGAGAAGAAGTCACATGGGAAGGGAAATAAGGTCCAGAAATTCTTTGGTTAGCGTACATCACCATCAGCCTCCTTGCTTGCTTATTATTTGCGAATCTTAAGAAATTATGAAGGAGTCTTAGGTTTAACGGCGAAAAGGATAGTTTACATACAATCGTGCGAGGATGTGCTTCCCCTGGTTTCTTCCTCGATAATAAGGGAACGCGAATGGGAGAGGTATTTACAGTAATAACGAAAGAAGCACATGAGCACATCGAATAGGGGCTATCATTCGTTTACTATATAGATATTTTGTATAATGATTTTAGATTAGCCGTTATATAGAGAGAAGGTGAGCGCGATGAAAAAAGTGGCAGTGATAGGAGCAGGACCTGGAGGATTAGCTTCGGCTATGATCCTTGCTTCAAAAGGTTACGACGTTCATGTATTTGAGAAACAGCCATTCGTCGGAGGAAGAAATGGTCATTTTTCTCTTGGCGACTATACATTCGATATAGGTCCAACGTTTCTGAGTATGCCTCATATCGTCGAGGAATTATTTGAAATGTCCGGCAGAAATGCCCATGATTACATGGATTTAATTGAACTTGCGCCCATGTACGAACTTCAATTTGACGGAAAACGGGTGCCGATGTACCGGGACCGTATGAAAATGCTGAACGTGATCTCCAAGCATTTCCCAGGCAATGAAAAAGGCTACGTCCGTTTTATGAACGATACGAGAAAGAAAATGGACGCCTTGCTTCCTTTGCTTCAGACGCGCCATAATAAGCTGACCGATTATGTAAGTCTGCGTGCTTTAAAAGCACTCCCAAAACTATCGCTAGGAAAATCCGTTTATCAAGTGTTATCCGATTACTTTACAGATGAAAAGTTAAAAATTGCTTTTACATTCCAGGCGAAATATTTAGGCATGTCTCCATGGGAATGTCCGGGAGCTTTTTCAATTCTCTCATATATGGAACATGAGTATGGAGTCTTTCATCCAAAAGGCGGAGTCAACCAGCTTTCCAAGTCCATGGCAAAAGTGACCGAAGAACATGGAGGGAAGATTCACCTGGGGAACGGCGTGCGTAAATTTAAGACAGAAGGTAAAAAAGTCGTAGGCATTGAACTCGATTCCGGAGAAGAATTTGAAGCGGATGAGTTCATTGTAAATGCTGATTTCGCTAACGCCATGAGTCATATGGTAGAGGGGGATGAACTGAAAAAATATTCAGAGAAAAATCTGGCTAAGAAAAAATATTCCTGCTCCACGTTTATGATCTATGTTGGATTGGATAAACTTTATGATCAGATGCCTCACCACACGATTCTCTTCGCGGAAGATTATAAGAAAAATGTCGATGAAATGACGAAAGATCTTGTTCTTTCAGATGAACCATCGATCTATATTCATAACGCAAGTGTGACAGATGATACATTAGCACCAGAAGGGCATTCCGCTGTTTATATTTTAGCGCCTGTACCTAACAACTACTCGGAAATCGATTGGGACGAAAAGCAGGAGACATTTAAAAATCTAATTTTTGATGAGCTTGAAAAGAAAACAGGATTCACTGACATTCGTGATCATATTGTCACAGAGAAAGTGTTAACTCCAAAGCAGTGGCAGACTGATCATTATGTTCATAAAGGCGCTACGTTCAGCCTGGGGCATCAGCTTTCTCAAATGATGTATTTCCGCCCTCATAACCGTTTTCAAGAGTTGGATCACTGCTGGCTCGTCGGCGGAGGAACGCATCCGGGAAGCGGACTGCCAACCATCCTTGAGTCAGCCAGAATTACGACAGGCTGGATCAGAGAGGAGGCAGAGACCTCATGAAGCAGAGACATACGACTATCGTTGGCGGTGGGATCGGTGGCTTAGTAACGGCCCTGCTGCTTTCCAGAGAGAACGACAGAAAGATTACCATTTTTGAAAAGAATGAGTATCTGGGCGGTCGACTGACTTATGAGAAAAATGGGCCTTACAAAATCGACCAGGGACCGACCATTGTTCTGTTGCCGGAAATGCTGCTTAGCATATTGGAAGAAGGCGGTTTTGAGCGAAAAGATATTCCGCTGATTCCATGTGACCCGCTTTATGATATCCGGTTTAAAGACGGAAGTACGTTTACTAAATATTCGGATCCTGAACAGCAAAAGCAGGAATTGAAAGCCAAGTTCCCGGGCAATGAGAAAGAATTTGACCGGTTTTTAGAGGATATGAAAATTCGCTTCATCCGAGGGAAGTCTCAATTTTTGGAGCAATCCTTCGTGAACAAACGACATTTTTTCTCGAAACAGAATATTAAAACTCTGATTCAGCTGAAAGCTTATCAAAATGTTAAAAAAATGATGAGAAGCTATTTTTCTGACGAGCAGCTAATTGAAGCTTATACATTACAAACCCTTTATATTGGCGGTCATCCGGAACAGTCTCCTGCGATGTATTCGCTCGTTTCCTACAGCGAACATGAACACGGAATCTGGTATATGAAAGGCGGATATGCCCATCTGGTTGACTTGATTGTCGAGCGCTTAAAAGAACGTGGGGTAGAAATCCATACCAGCACGGAAGTGAAACAGCTTCACACGTCGCAAGCCAAAGTGCGTTCCATTACAGCTGGGGACGAGGAAGTTGCTGTAGATGAACTCATTCTAAATGGGGATTTTCCTACCATGGACCGGTTACTGCCTGAAGAGCGACAGCTTAAACGCAAATATACCCCTTCATCCGGCTGCTTGCTTCTATACATGGGATTGGATAAAATCTATCGGAATCACACCATCCATCAATTTTTTATGTCATCTAATTTTGATAAGCACATGAAGCAGGTATTTGAAACCAAAGAGCTGCCTGACGATCCTTCTTTTTACACGTTTCATCCTTCGATCATTGATGACTCATTAGCGCCTGCTGGTAAAGGGGTTCTCTATACCTTAATCCCTGTTCCTACCGGCGACGAGGTGGACTGGAGTAAAAAGGACCACTTAATTGAACATGTGCTTCAGCAGATGGAGGAGAGAGGATTTCCTGAATTAAGGAAACATGTGAACTGGATGAAGGTGAGGACGCCTGAAGAAGCAAAAAGAGACGGGCTCTATGGAGGTGGAAGCTTCGGAATTGCGCCAACACTGTTCCAATCTGGAGTGTTCCGTCCTCAGCTTAAGCCCTATTCTCTTTCAAATGTTTATGCGGTTGGTGCATCGATCCATCCAGGAGGAGGCATTCCCATTGTTATGCAGGGTGCTAAGCTGCTTTCGGATCATTTGCAAAATAGTTCAAAAGAAAGGCATAATTATAAGCGAGGTGTTTAGAGATGATGGACTTGAATCAGGCATATGACCATTGCAAAAACATAATAGAGAAACATTCAAAGACATTCTCGAAAGCTTTCGCCATGCTCCCTAAACATCAAAAGAGGGCTGTATGGGCTATTTATGCCTTTTGCCGCCGGGCTGATGACATTGTTGATGAAGGTGAAAACCCGAAAGAAGAGCTGGAAATCTTTGCGCTTGAGTTTGATCTTTTTATGGAGGGCACTCTTGAAACAGAAGATCCATGCTGGATTGCCCTTCAGGACGCTTTTGAACGCTTCCCGCTTGATCCGGAGCCTTTTTACGAGATGATTGCCGGTCAGCGCATGGACTTATATCCGAAAACGATTGATACGAAAGACGATCTCCTTCATTATTGCTATCATGTCGCAAGTACGGTGGGGCTTATGCTTCTGCCTGTACTTGCCCCCGGAAAAGTCTCCAGACTGAAAACAGGTGCCATTGAACTTGGCTATGCTATGCAGATCACCAATATCCTGAGGGATATAGGGGAAGATCTGGATAATAATCGAATTTATATTCCTGAACAGTTGATGATAGACTATGGTTACTCCATTACAGATCTCCATAACAAGAGGGTAAATGAAGCATTTGTACAGCTCTGGGAAGACTTAGCCCAGGATGCTGAGCACTACTATCGTAATGCATTAGCTACGTTACCAGAGTATCCTCTTTATTCCAGAACTCCAGTCGGTGGAGCCGCGAAAATGTACAGAGCAATCATTCAGTCAGTTAGAAATAATGATTATCAGGTCTTTGGGAAACGAAACTTCGTATCTGACCAAGTAAAAAAGCAGATTATTGCGGAAATGCAATAATCTGCTTTTTTTCTGGCTCTATTAAACTTCTGTACTGATACTTAAGTTTAGTTCCCGATACTGGAAGACTCAGTTTCGATATAGATGGGGTCCGTTACTATATGTGCAAGTGGGCTGGTGGGGAAATAACTCGTCTTGTTCCATCACCCAGACCGTCGAGACATAAGCCGATCATCAACGGATGGAAAAACCGCCATCCTTTTGATGGTCGGCTTATGCTGTTCGTGTCTATCGGGGTGATTCCACATTTGAACACTTTCCTATGGCCCTAAACGACCCTGCGTCGTGCAGGGCCGGAAAGCGGAATCGTCCCCCGCAGGACCTTCACTCTAGCCCAATTTCTTGAAACTGAGTCTTCCATAATCCGTCCCTATTGAGTAATAAGCCTCTTATGAAAAATCAATAATAAATTTTTAACTGAGGCTTTTTCCTATTCAGTATGAACAATTTTGCCAAGGATCTTGTTGGCTACGTTTTGACCGCTGAGAACCACCATGGGAGAGCCGCCTCCTGGGTGAGTACTGCCCCCGCAGAAATATAGATTACTGAAATCCTGAGACTGGTTAAATGGTCTCATAAACGCCTGCAGCCTTCGGTTAGAAGAAGGACCGTAAAGAGAGCCGCGGTACGCTCCGAAGCGGTTTTCGATTTCCTCAGGACCGATCACTTTTTCGTAAGATACATGGTTTTGGATAGGCAGTCCGGCTTGGGATAAGTCCTCATAAATCCTCTTTTTATAATGTTCTTGATCTACTTCATTTGAATGACCAAGTGCCGGGGCATTAACCAGGATGAAACAATTATCTCTTTCAGAGGCAAGCGCCGAATCCGACTTAGCAGATGTTCCAATATAAATGGTAGGCTCTTCCGCATAGTCCCCTTTTTTCAAACTTGCAAATTCCTTTTCATAATCACGGGAAAAAAGGACATGGTGATGATGTAAGGCCGGAAGAGTAGTGTCCAGCCCAGCCATAATAACGAACGCCGAAATAGAAGGGTCGAAAGAACGAAGTTTTTTATTAGACAGGGAGGGGCGTTTTTCGTTATTAATTAGTTCCGGAACGGTTTTTAATAGGTCTCCATTCACGATAATATAGTCCGCTTCATAAGTATTTCCTTCAGCAACGATGCCGGTCGCCTGGTTGTTATGGGTTAGTATTTTTTCTACCCGGGTTCCCTTATATAACCGGGCTCCCTGTTTTTCAGCAGCTCTTGCCATGCTTTCCGCAATCTTCGTATTTCCGCCTGGCACGTAATAAACCCCTTCATTTAATTCCAGGTGGGCAATCATCGCAAATGTAGCCGGAGTAACGTAGGGATTCGAGCCTATGTAGGTAGAATACCGGTTAAGAGACTGAATGATTCCGGAATGGGAAAAATATCTCCTGAAGAAATGATCCATCGACTCAAGAGGCCTCACCTGCGCAAAACCTTTGGCCAGGGAAGGGGAAAGGTAATCTTTCCACCCGGAAAACGTGCGGTGTAGAAAATATTTTTGCGATAAATGGAACAGTCGTTCAATTTCCAGTAAAAAAGCATCATAGTTTTCAAAGCCTTTTTTGTCCAGATGGTAGAGCTGCTTCTTCATATATTGACGATCTGAGGAGAGATCAAAAGTTGTGCCGTCCTTGAACTGGTTTCTTGTGTGATGGGTAAGTTTTGTAAATGAAAGTTCATTTTCTAATCCGCCTTGCCGGAGGACATCTTGAAAAACTTCCGGCATGGTGATGGTATTCGGACCAAAATCAAAATGATAGCCTGCTTCATCGACAGGCATCATCTTCCCGCCAAAATGATCGTTCTTTTCAAAAAGCTTAACTTCGGCTCCGGCTTTGGCGAGCGTGACCGCAGCCGAAAGCCCTCCTAATCCGCCCCCTACTATAGCAACTTTCATTCGTAAGACCTTCCTTTCCACTGATAGGATTTTCCCCTGATATGTACCGTCATGGAAGAAATCATAATTAAAATAAGCAAAACGATCGACACGGGGATGAAAAAGGACAGCCATAATGGATGCCCTGTGCGAGCATCTACATACATTTTAAAGGATACGGTTAGTAAGTAGGGCAGCACATACAGCCAGCTGCCTTCTACAAAAGCAACAGCGATAAATCCGAACGGGACAAGAAACAAAAGGGTATAGAGCAGCGATAAGATTACCACCAGTGCCGCTGATCGTCCTAATCCGGTATAGATGTTTTTCTGGAACCCGGCCCACGTTTCTTTAGGATGATGGTACATATACGAGAGGACGGAAGGTGTAATATTGGCAAGCACCATTTTATAACCCTTCTTTTTCATTTCCCTGCTGATATGAACATCCTCAACGAGCGAGCCTTGAACGGACTCGTGTCCGCCGATCGCTTCATAGGCTTGTCGTTCCACCATAATAAAAATGCCACAGGCCGCTGTGAACATCGGTTGTTTCGTGAAATTAGCCACAGCAAGCGGCAGGTGAAGCTGCACGACCATGTGCTGAAGGGGTACGAGCATATGACTTAGGAAATGATCGTTTGGATAATGTGGGAACCCACTGAGCATGGAAGCACCATGCTTTACCATCGTGGCAAGGGTCTGCTGGATAATCGTCGGTGCGACGCGCGCATCGGCATCCAAAAATAAGTAATAGTCACCACCTGCTAACTGGGAAAGCTGATAACAGGCATGGACTTTTCCATTCCAGCCATCCGGCAGCTCTTTTCCTTGATGAACCTGAAAACGCGGGTCATTTTGGGTTTCATGTAAGAGCTTCTCGTACGTTTTATCTTCTGAATGGTCATCTAAAAAAATCACCTCAAGAGATGGATAGCTCAACTTATTAATGGAGTTCATCAGCCCTTCCACATTTTCCTCTTCGTTTCTTAAAGGAATGAGAAGGGAGACACGAGGCTCGCTTTTTAAATTTTCAGCTGAGGATAAAGGAAGTAAGAAAAAGCTGTTTAGGATCGTCCATAGATTGAGAAGAACCGTCATAATCAGGACAATGGTAAAAAAAGTCATGGTATCTCTTCCTTTCTGCTACATGGTTCTAAACGATTGATGATCTTCCTTTATAATCGTTTCACGCAGCTGATCCAGTTGTTCGGTTGAAAGATTTTCAAAATAACGCGTCATTTCTTTTCTATTTAAAGAAGAATACGTTTCGCGGTCCAGTGGCTCTCCCACCTTAATGTAGACGTTCGGTTTTTTGGTATGTTCAAACGAATAGTAAATGGAAATCGGCACTACAGGGACGGTGGGACACTTCTTAGCTATGTAAGCGACTCCTGTAAAAAACTCAAGAGGCCGTTTCTCCAGATGCTGCTCCTCACCTTGAGGGAAAATCCACACCGTACGGCCTTGTTCAAGCAGCGCTTTACTGTAATTCAACGATTGAAGCAGATGTCTGCGATCATTGGTGTTGATGGAAAAAGCACCAATCCGGCGGAAAAAGGGAAAGCGCCTGATGCCGTCCTCGTGCATCATCCCGTAGCCGTCGGACTGAATGATCTCTTTATTCAAATGGTAAATCATCAGGGGGTCCCACCATGTGGAATGGTTAATCAAGAATAGGGCAGGTCCCTCCGGCAAAGTTGAGTAAGATATGTTGATGCGCTTAAACTGTGATTTTAACAAAAAGCGATTAAATCTGGAAAAACCCCATTCAATGAATGAATTCTTTTTAGCTTTAAGCATAGCCTTTTTTCCTCCAAAAATAAATGATGTACCATATTACGGCAAGAAAACCTACTAGAACAGGAGCGCCAACCAGTCCTCCGCTGATGGCCATGATACAGAACATACCAATGATTAATCCAAATGTTAGGGACATCCGGGACGGCCAGAGGGAAGAGTGAGAGACTCTAACCGGGCTCCATAGTAGAAATATGGTGTGAAAAAAAGCGGCCAGTATAAACCAGCCCATGAAATTTGATAAGGGGATATCGTAGTAAACTCCAGGCTCCTGCCAAATCCAGTATTCTTTAACTTTATATGATACCGGATCGAGGATTAAATCCATCGTAACAGCGAGAAGTCCTCCCGTAATAATAAAAGAAACATAACGGAAGAAACCGTTCCACTTCTCCGTAATCCCTCGGGCCAATTCATGAGAACAGCCGATAATCAGCATCCAGGCAAACCCGATCGTTACAGGCGTATCGAAAACCTTTAGTCCAAAATTCTGGTTATAATCATAGGAACCAAACAGAAAATTGTAAGCTACTCCCAGGTGTTCTACGTATATACTGACAACGATAATAAATAAACTGTAAAGCACGCCTCCAGCTGCCCCGTACATACGAATAAAATAAATAATGGCAATCACACCTGCAGTAATTAAAAATACACTGTTGGCCCATTCCAGCCAGGGAGGCAGCAAGTCGAATGTAAGTAAAATAACACCGCATATGTACCAGAAAATGAAAAAGCGATAAATGATTGTGTCCATTTGTTCACCCTGCTCTCGAATTAAAAAGTTATGTATTGTAAAGTATTTTCTATCTAATCATACCTCAAAGGAGAGGGGGTTAAACAGAAAGAAGTCCTATGGAATATGCCATAGGACTTTAACAATTTTTAATAATGATTAATGGGCCAGCGTTTTCCTTTTAGGCCAGGCTATCTTGCGAGGAAGATGAGGAAGAACCCAGCGGTCAAGTCCGTACTTACCTGCGTTAGCGCCCGCTACTAACAGGAAGACAGTCAGTATTACCATCTGTGGATTCGTGCTGGTGGTACCACTGAACAGAAATGCGAAGTTCATCAAGATGCCTCCAAGAGCAGCGATATTAGTAAATAATCCAAGTATGAGTGCGATCCCGGCAAATACTTCCCCCCACATGACGAGAAAAGCAAACAATTCATGGTTCGGAAGGGCAAACTGTTCTAGAAATAACGCCCACCACCCCTGCACTGCAGGATGAGCACCTTCTGCCTTTCCAATGGCACCCATTAGAAAGCCATCTACTTCAAATCCTTCTGTAACTTTTCCTAAGCCAGATGTGAGCCAAGTATAACCTAAGTACACACGAATGACGGTCAAAATAAGTGCTGCTTTCTCGTTGTTTCTAATCCATTGATTAATCATAATACTCACTCCTTTAGTTTGTTCAACATTTCACATGATTAGCTAATCTCTTGCTTACACCTATAGTATATAAGGGGGATCGATATGGCGCTATACTTTGTTCAATCATTCACAAAGCGGACTTAAAGTTATGTCAGTTCAATGAATTTTAGTGGTTTACTTTTCAATAAGCACGTGAATCTCTTATAATGGATGGATAGGATCATTTCGACTAAAAATAGACTCAGCAGATTCATTTGTTTTTTGCTAAAATGGGAGTAGAGGAAAGGAGTGAGGATATGGCTGAAGTAGTTATGTTCATTGTCTGTGTAATTGTTTCACTAGGTCTCATTGGAATGTGTATTTTCGATCGAGGATAATCTGTACTTAACTTTGGAAAGACATATCATATAAGAGAGAAAGAAGGCTCGCAGGACTGGCTGGTTAAGCTGATCCGGTGAGTCTTTTTTTTTGACACCTATTTGAGCTTCCCTTCGATTATAGAAGTGAAGGGAGGTGAAACATAATGGCAGTAACCACTGAAATTGTACGCTCACAACTTCAACTCGTTTTTGAAAATGGTCAAGATGAGAAAGGAAAAACCGTTTTCCGTACTAAGTCTTTCAACAACATCAAAATGACAGCAACTAAAGATCAGCTGTACCGTGTAGCAACGGCAATGGCGCCTCTTCAACAGCGTCTGCTATATGCTGTTGAACGTAATGACAATTCCATTTTGGTCGATTTGTAAGAAATAGAATAGAAAAGGAGAGATGAACTTGAAAAAGCTTGAGCTAAAGTTTTTGAATGAAGAAAATGGTACGGTAACCCTTACTCTGGACGAGCCTATTGAGCCGGCAGATCCGGTCCAGATTAATGCCGTCATGGATACGATTCTGCTGGAAAATTGTTTTACTACCGGCGGTGGGGATTTAGTCGCTAAAAAAGAAGCACGAATTGTAGAACGCAATGTGTTTGACGTAGAAATTTAATAATAGAACACAGCCGCTATTTACCAAAATAGCGGCTTTCTTTCTAAAAAAAGGAAACCGTTAGAGACAGCGTGGAAAATCCACTAAAGCTCCCGTTTGTGGAAGACTCAGTTTCGAGATAACTCGGGTCCATTGCCAAAAAAGGATGGGGCGGCTACGGAAACAACTCGCTTTCCTGCGGGGGAACTGGCAAGCCTCCTCAGTCGTTAACACTCCTTGTGGGGTCTCGCCTCGCTCCTTCTACCGCGGGAGTCTCGTCGTTTCCTCCGCCACCCCAACGATATCTCGTGAACGGACCTTGCTATAGAAGACATGGGTCAAGCTGGATCTGCCTCAAATGCTTCTATAACAGGGTTCCTACACGTAAACAGGCAGTAAAAATCAAGGTGGATTATAGATGATCCTTGTTCATTGGAAGGTGTTTATGCAGAGAACTTCGAGCTCTCAATGATGGCAAAGGGGCGGAAGGGAACGGCGAAGACTCCTGCGGGATGAACATGATCGGTGAGATCCCGGAAGGCGAAGCCTGAGGAAGCTCACCACAGAAGAGGAGGTTCGACTAAGAACGCCACGTCGTGTGGCAACGTCGAACGACCCTGCGTCGTGCAGGGCCGGAAAGCGTAATCGTCCCCCGAAGGACGTTCCTCATAACCAATATCTCGAAACTGAGTCTTCAACTAACCGGCCCTATAGCTTAATAAGCTCTATAGGTAATTTGGAACGTTTAACGCTCACAACAAAAAATAATGTTGGCGGGGATTTCAGGGGGAAGGAACTGGATTTCTAATTAGGTATAGTAATACCAACTTCTTTTGTAAATATGTCACAGAAGGGAGGTGAACGAGGTGGAAACTTGGATGCCTTTCATTACAGACGTCGGCTTCCCTATTGCGGTGACTTTTTATTTGCTGCACCGCGTGGAAGGAAAACTTGACCTATTAATTGAAACGCTGCATCAACTGCCTGAAAAGATCTATTCGGCCAAATAAAAAAGACGAGTCTGAAAGTGTACACACACTCCTCAGACTCGTCTTTTCACTAATTAATTAGTTAGACCCCACTCATTAAACGGATAGATCACAAGCTCTGTTCGACCGATAATCTCGCTTTCTTCAACGAAGCCAAGACCATTACGACTGTCTTTACTAATAGAGCGGTTATCTCCCATTACGAAATAATGACCTTCCGGAACCTCTACCTCACTAAAATCTCTAGTGGATTGGATAGCTGACTGATTAAGGTAGGGCTGGTTTTGTTCTTTCCCATTTATAAATAAGGTATGATCACGTATTTCAATAGTATCCCCCGGCTGGCCTACAATGCGTTTAACATAACTCTTTACAGGCTTTTCAATAATGACGATGTCCCCCCGTTCGGGTTCATCAATATAATAAATAATTTTGTTGAACATGACGCGTTCACCATTTTCAAGTGTCGGGTCCATACTGGCGCCTTCTACAATAGAAGTAGCAAAGAAAAAAGTACGTAAAATGAATGCTAACGCAATGGCTACGACGATGGCTTTAATCCATTCGAGCCCTTCGTTCTTAGATTGCTCTGACACTTTTTATCTTCCTTTCTCCATGAACATGGGATTAGATAATGTTCACTTCTTCTATATTTTATCACATCCCACTTAAAAGAAAAGACAGGAAAGCATTGATTTAACAGATAATTTACATGTGTAAAATTATTGTCGAATGAATAGAAGTTTTAGCAAGCACATTTACAAATATCAAAAAAATTGAGATAATTTTTCTGTCAATGGGAACACACATTCTTTCCCGTTGAATTGTTGTCACATGCCCATTAGGTCAAGGAGGTAGCCAGTTGTGTCTACATCTAAGGAAGACCCGGTTTCCGCTAAAATAGAAGCGCTTCGTAAACTCATGACTGAAGTTGCGTTAGAAAAAGGTTTTTCCAGTGATGAATCGGTTAAAATCAGTCAGGAGTTAGACGCTGTCCTCAATCAACTTCAACATAAAGCTAATAAGTAAAAGCCTGCAGCTTGAGCTGCAGGCTTTTTTAACGAGCTAGAAAAGCTTCCAGTCTGTCCAGTCCTTTTTTGAGGGTGTCCTGACTATAGGCATAAGATAGCCGCATATAACCTTCTCCGTATATAGAAAAGGCATCCCCAGGAACCAGGGCAAGACGACTCTCCTCTAAAATCTGGACGGCTTTATTAAAGCTTGTCATCCCTTCCAAAGGAAACTTAGGAAAAATATAAAAGGCTCCGTCAGGCACTACATAGTCAAGACCCATTCCAGATAAACGCTTCATTACATAATCCCTTCGCTCTTTATACTGATCCTTCATTAGAGAAGGGTCTTCTTTTCCATTTGTCAACGCTTCAAGCGCTGCATACTGGCTGATGGAAGTGGGACAGGAAACATTGTACTGATGTACTTTTAAAATATGCTTGGCGAGCCAGGACGGAGCAAGTAAAAATCCAATCCTCCACCCGGTCATGGCGTGAGACTTAGAAATACCATTAATTACGATGATGTGGTCCCGAATGTCAGAGAACCGGGCGATGGATGTATGATTCCCGGTGTAAACGAGTTCGCTATAAATTTCGTCAGCCAATCCAAACACTTTATGTCTCTTCAATACGTCTGCAATTCCGCGTAATTCTTCTTCCGTTAACGAAACACCGGTGGGATTAGATGGATAAGGAAGAATGACGGCTTTTGTTTTCGAAGTAATGGATTGTTCAAGCTGCTCAGCCGTCAGCTTGAAATCCTGATCTCTCGTATCTACGTACACGGGAGTAGCTCCTGCCAGCTTAATCAAAGGTTCGTAACCAGGGTACACAGGGCCTGGGAGAATGACTTCGTCTCCCGGTGTAATGATGGTTCGGAGTGTGGCATCAATTGCCTGGGAGGCACCGACCGTCACTATTATTTCTTCCTCAGCTTTATAGGATAGTTCATATTTCTCAGATACATATTGTTCGATGGCTTTTCTTAACTCGAGAATTCCAGCATTCGGAGTGTATGTCGTCTTATTATGCTGAATGGCATCGATAGCTGCCTGCTTAATATGATCAGGCGTGTAAAAGTCTGGCTGACCAATCGTCAGTGAAACAACGTCTTCATATTGACTAACCATATTAAAGAAGCGGCGAATCCCAGATATTTGAATGTCATTTAGGCGGGGGTTAATAAGTTGTTCCATGGTTGAACACCTCTTTACATATATTTAACAAAATGTTCAAACTATTTTGATAGCTCTTTTGTAGAATTTTGTTATAATTTGATTGTAGCTTAATAGAAAGGAGTTTGATGATTATGAGAACGAGTCGAATCTCTTTCGAAGAGTTAGTCGCTCAAAATAAACAGCAGCTTTTAAAAGATCAGAAAGCCATTGATAAAATCGAAGAACTTATAGATGAAAAACACGTAAAGAAACTTGAAGACTCTTATGTTAACTGATGATACCATACGATAAAAGCAGCCGTATAGAAGAGGGCTGCTTTTTTCATTCTCTGAAGTAGAATGAGAGGACGCTCAAGACACTCGTTTACAGAATCGTTTAAATTTCACAGGCCGCTGGTATAATAAGGGACACAAGCACAAAGGAGGTCCATTTGATGAAGGATACGGGATTAGTGTTAGAAGGCGGAGGCATGAGGGGAGCTTATACGGCAGGTGTGCTGGATTTTTTCCATGATGAAGGAATCCAATTTCCATTTGTGGTTGGTGCTTCAGCAGGTGCCTGCAATGGGAGCTCCTACGTTGCCGGGCAGAGAGGTAGAAATTATGAAGTGATGGTGGAATACGGGGATCACCCGGAGTACATATCCTATAAACGAATGTTTACGAAACGGCAGTTATTTGGAATGGATTTCATTTTTGATAAACTTCCGAATGACTTGGTTCCGTTTGATTATGAATCGTTTCAATCTAAAAAGGCTGATTTTGTGGTTGGAACAACCGATCTTGAAACTGGGGAACCCCAGTTTTATGATCATTTCCCAACGAGGGAAAGTCTATTGAAAGTGATGCGTGCATCGAGTTCTCTTCCATTGGTTGCCCCGAGCATTATGTATGATGGGAAACAATTGATGGATGGGGGGATTTCTGATCCGATTCCAGTCGGTCCTTCAATGAAGCATGGCAACTCTAAACACGTCTTTATCTTAACGAGAAATGACGGATACTTAAAAGGAAAGGTGAAACTAGGCTGGTATTTTAACCGGAAATATAGACAGTTCCCGATGTTCGCTCAATCCCTGATTAACCGCCATGAACGTTATAATGAAAGATTGCAAGAAGTGAAGCGGATGGAACATTCAGGTGAAGCTTTTGTTCTTCGTCCGCTAAAGCCGCTCCAGGTCAGCCGCATTGAAAGGAATCGGGATCGTCTTCACCAGCTTTACACTCAAGGGTATGAGGAAGCGCAAAGTCAGGCAGATCAATTAGCGGCTTTTTTACAAAATTAGAGAAGGGAAGACCTGTGTGAAGAAAAGTGAACAAATCAAGACCACAATCATTCATGCGTTTCAAGAAAACCAAAACGAAGAGCACAGGCCCGCCATGGAAGCTTACATGAAAAATCATTTTCCGTTCTATGGTATTAAGAGTCCGGAGCGCACAGCTATTCTGCGTCCGATCTTTAAAGAATTCAGCTCTGTATCGGAAACTGAACGGTTAGATGCAGCCATCCTGTTATTTCAGGATGCGGAAAGGGAATGCCACTATGCCGCGCTTGGATTATTGGAGAAAGGACTGAAAAAAGCCGTCCCATCCTCAATTGCTGTGTATAAAGAACTGATCATGACAGCCTCGTGGTGGGATACCGTCGATATGATTGCTTCCACATTATGCGGTGGCTATTTTAAACGTTATCCTGAACGATTAAGACCACTCACTGAGAACTGGAGCCATTCCAGTAACCTTTGGGTGCGGCGCTCAAGCATGCTTCATCAATTAAAGTATAAAGATCAAACAGATCAGAAGTTATTATTCGAAACAGCACTCCAATTGAGGGAGGAGAAAGAATTCTTTATCGAAAAAGCTATAGGCTGGGCGCTCAGGGAGTACAGCAAAACAGATACGCAGGCCGTGGCAGAATTTTTAGAGTCAGAATCTTTCCGTCCTTTGACCAAAAGGGAAGGGTTAAAGTGGGCAAAGAATAAAGGCCTATTACCTTCTTAAGTTTATTCTCCAGGGGATGTGTTCATAATGGTTGTATAATGAACATGGGGAGATGCTTTTTATGGAAGATTGGATTGATTATTCTATCTTGGATCACGTGATTGCGATGTTAAATGATGAGGTCATCCGAATGATCGGTTTAAAACCTGAGCACGTGCAGTTTTTTCTCGTTTTCACCCTGGTCATGGCACTGATGTGGGTAGCTCGTCCCATTATTGAATGGATGATGCTAAAAAACTGGAACACCTTTGTCAGCTATTTTATCAGCAGCTTAATCACAATTGCTTTCTTACAGCTCGTGGACAGGTATGCGATGAGCCAGGAACAATCAGCACTTCCGGAATATTACTGGTCTATTTGTCTGCTGGCGGTCAGCTCCTATGGGGTCATACATGTTCTGGTTAAGATGGTCAAAAAAACCTGGATCCATTTAAGAAAGCGAGCTAAAAAGCAGGCTGCTTAATTCACTGAAACCTTCTTTCTTTACGATACGTAAAGTTTAAAGAAGGGAGATGACACCATGATAGAATTTAATCTGACACTGCTCTTCGTCTTTGCACTATTTGGTCTGCTTTTACTGGTTCTAAATATTATAACGAGTATTTGGGCCTACCGTGATTCACGAAGAAAAGGGAGAAGTCCGGAATTTGCTATTCTGATTTTACTCGGGACTTTGTTTTTTCCACTTATAGGACTGATCGTCTATCTGGTCATCAGAAATGATATATAGACCACCCTCTACCGTGAGGGTGTTTTTTATGATTTTTTTCGGTTGAACAAGGGGTTCGTACAGACGAGATAGAAAGAGTCGGAGCGGATGCCCAAGTTTCAAAACCCGAAATTCTTGCACTGGTCAAATGGATGGATGACTATATCTTGTAACGGAAAAAAGCCGCTGAATTTTCAGCGGCTTTTTTCATTACTTTTCGATATTCAACCGTTTGTAAAGTTCATCGTGCCAGGCGTATGCCTGCTTGGATAATGTTTCGGGTCCAGTTTTTGTAGGGGAAGCTTCAACAATGATTTTTTGCTGATGCTCCGACAAGTGTTCAAAAGCAGCACGCATTTCTGTTGTGTATTCCATGTATTTCTTTAGATGGTATTGGAAATCTTCCAACATGTCAGTACTCATTTGTATCATCCTCCTCTACAATCTCTATTTCCTTATTATTCAAGCGGTGAAACATGGTTCGAAACATTACTGATGACTAATGATGCTTACGGCGTCTTTGATTCCATGGGGAAACATCTCTTTGACCAAGCATACTAGCAACAGGGCGGGACGGAGAGGCGTAGGCTGGCTGTTTCTTTACAGGCTGTTCCCAGTTCAAATAACGGTACAAAATTCGTTTGGCTTTGGAAAGAGACAGTTTTGGTTTTGGATTCCTGTACGACTGGTCGACTTTACCCAGATGTTTTAACTGATCGAAATCCTGTTTATTTGCTGGAATATGAAAGTAGTACCCGGCAATTTCAATGAGGAGAGTAGAATGCTGCTGGCTGAGTTTAGGGTGATCTGAGAAATGGAGTCCAATTTTTTTTGCGCGGCTTTCCTGCAGAAGTTTTTCAATTGTATATTTTTTTATATCATATAAATGTTTAGGTTCGGGTGCCGTTTTTGCGTGACGATTAACAATGAACAGGGATTCGGCCAAATCTCTGTTTGACAGGGCATGATTCTTCATAACATTTCTCCTTTCTATCCAATTGTGTAAATCTATCATATGTGTTTTTTGTTATAATTGCAAAAAATTTACATTTAATTTTTTGAAAATAGTATATGTGACTGTTGGAGATATAAGAAAGATCTCTCACTATGGAGACGTATACTGCAAGACTCAATTTCAAGATATCTTGTGGAGCATGGGACTCCGGGGGAACGACTCCTTTTCGCTTCGCCACGGAAAGCGAGTCATTTCCGCGAACCCATTTTTCTAAACAAAATAAACGAAATCTACCCAATCAGGAGTTTATCTTGAATCATCTATGGGACGATTTCAAACTCTATTGATTTTGTTTTAATGTTTGTAAGTCTTCAATAATCTGATCTAAACTTCCAGCTTCTGTGCCATTATAGCTTTTAATGACTTCTCCTTCTGGAGTGACCAGATAAAAGCTGGTTCCGTGAGCAACTTGATTGGAATTTTCCAGTTGTTTAAGTGGTGACTGAAAAGACTTGATTGAAAACTCTTTCACCTCTTGGAAGGAATAGCCAGTAAGGAAATTCCATTGGCTGAAATCAGGCTGATATGGTTCGGCAAAAGACTTCATTTTCTGAGGAGTATCGGTCTCAGGATCAACACTGATGGAAACGAGAGGGACCTCCATCCCTTCTTCCTTCAGTTCTTGTTGGAGGCGAGCCATATTACCGGTCATTGGCGGACATACCGTTTCACAGCTGGTAAATATAAAGTCAGCGATCCAGTATGTACCGTCGTAATCTTTCGGAAGAGTGACCTTTTCACCCTCCTGATTCACAGCTTCAAGGGAGTTCACATCCCTTGACATATTCGTTTCTATTGGGGAACCACACGCTGCCAGAAGTAAAACCAGCATACAGACTCCCCCTATTATTTTTTGTTTCATTTAAATCCTCCAAATTATTTTTCTCTCTCCTAAGTTTACCACTGCTTAAGCCGTGAAAGTCTTCGATGGATAACTGTCACACAATAGTTAAACTTCTGGTGATTTTAACCGGAAGATCGAGACCTCCGGGCGACAAAGGAAGCGGTAAGGCATACGCGTGGTACCCAGTCCACGGCTTACAAATAAGTCCATTCCTTCACTAAGGCGATAATGTCCCTCCACGTATTTTTCAGCTAAAGGAGGTGTAACCAGATAGCCGTAGATAGGGAGTTGTACTTGTCCGCCGTGACTGTGACCAGATAACTGGACATCTACCCCGTACCGCTCGACCTGGTCGGCTATATCAGGTTCATGGGCTAGAAAAAGCGTGAAGCTGTTTTCGCTGCGTCCTGCCAGGGTCTCTTCTACGTCTGGACGGCCAAGCATTACGTCATCCAGTCCGGCAAGGATAAAGGATTCCCTGCCTCTTTGAATAGAGGTATGTTCATTTTGCAGCAGGGTGAACCCTCCGCGTGACATTACTTCATAAATCTTTTCTGTACCGTATCCACCGTGATCATGGTTTCCATAAATCCAGTACTTCCCGAGCGGAGCATTCAAGCGGTTTAATAAGGCTGGCAGCCGATCCGTAAATGAATAGGTCTGCGGTTCATCTACTAAGTCCCCGGTAAATAAAATTAAATCCGGATTATTTTGATTGATGGTATCGACCAGCTGTTCAAATTTATTCAAATCATAATGAAATCCGATATGAGTATCAGAGAATTGAATGATATCGACGTTATGAAAGCTTTTTGGAATCTTCGAATGGTTAATGCTGAACTTTTTTATGGATAATAAATCAGGTTCTATATATTTGGCATAGTAGTAGCTCAGTCCACTCAAACCTAGAAAACCAAGAAAACTGCGCACCATATTTTTAATAAACTTGCGCCTGGTTAATTTCATAGAAAGCCCTCTCCCGTGAATTCTTTGGTCATTATACCACGAAAATCTTTATTCAAACTTAGGAACATCTTCCTTCTTTTAATATTTTTTAAAAAATGAACAGGAATTCATTTTTTTATGTGGAATGTAGATATATAGAGAGATAGGAGGATGATGAAATGAATAATCAGGTGGTAATTGTTACAGGGGGCTCGAGCGGTATGGGGCTCTATATGGCTAAAAGGTTTCTGGAGGAAGGCGCTAAAGTTGCCATAACAGGGCGATCACAGGAGCGACTGGAGGAAGCAAAGAAACAGATTGCTGGAGAGAATGGTGACAATCTTCTACTGATTTCTATGGATGTACGGGAAGTGGAAGATACAAAGAGGATGGTCCATGAAACCGTAGATGCATTTGGAAGAATTGATCATTTAGTTAATAACGCAGCGGGTAATTTTATTGTACCTGCAGAAAAGCTATCCCCAAACGGGTGGAATTCGGTAATAAATATAGTGTTAAATGGGACGTTTTATTGCAGTCAGGCTGTCGGTAACTATTGGATAGAAAATCAAATAAAAGGCTCTATTTTAAATATGGTTGCTACATATGCCTGGGGTGCGGGAGCGGGTGTTATTCATTCAGCGTCGGCGAAAGCTGGTGTGCTTGCTATGACGAGAACGCTTGCCGTAGAGTGGGGAAGTAAGTATGGAATCAGAGCGAATGCAATTGCTCCTGGCCCGATCGAACGTACGGGAGGAGCGGAACGATTGTTCCAATCCGAAGAAGCGACAAAACGGACCTTGAAGTCTGTTCCTCTTGGAAGGGTCGGCCAGCCTGAAGAAATTGCTGGTCTCGCTCGTTTTATGCTTTCAGATGAAGCCGCTTACATGAACGGGGAAGTCGTCACTTTAGACGGAGGTCAATGGCTGAATAAATTTCCTTTTTAATAGAGTATGATAATCTTCAGTGTTGATTTTATCGAAAAGCTCTGTTAAAGATTATTGTGATTTTTATAAGAGCCTTATAAACGCAATAGGGTCAATAGTTGAAGACTCAATTTCGAGATATTGGGTTTTCTACCCATTTTCAGGATGTAACGACCTGCAACAGACTGTCCTAATAGCATTTAATCCAGTTTAAGCAGGAGAATCTTTCTCTTCTGGAAGGGTCTGTTTTTCTTAATCATGCTGGTTTGGTGGGGAAATAGCGAGACTCCCAGGGTGAAAAAAAGGAACAATAGTGGAAGATTATTAACCATGATATACACAAGTAGACGGATGGTCTATGAGGTGTTTACCTTATACCACAAGCTTACTTCATTAAAGAAACCGCTGCGGAGTGCAGCGGTTTCTTTGTGAAGATTAGATTACATAGAAAAAGATAGTGAAAAAATGGAAAATAGAGCCCCCAATCACAAATAAATGCCAGACCATATGGTGATACGTAAAACTTCTCCATACATAAAAGATGGAACCGATGGAATACATGACTCCTCCGAGAATCAGGTAGGTTATTCCAGCCGCCGGCACTTCAGTGGTTAAGGGTCCCCAAGCCAGAATAAGGAGCCAGCCCATCAGTACATAGAATAATGTAGAAAGAACCACAAACCGTTTAACGAAAAAGATTTTAAAAACCACACCTAAAATAGCCATGCCCCATATAATTCCAAAGAGTGTCCATCCTAAAGAACCGCGCAGCGGTACGAGTAAGATGGGGGTATAGGTCCCTGCAATAAATAAATAGATTGCCGAATGATCAAAAATCTCAAATAAGTCTTTCATTTTCCCAGCTGGAAAACTATGGACAAGTGTAGAAGAAACGAACAGCACAAGCATGGTAACCCCGTAAATTGAAACCGACACAATATGCCAGGCATTTCCTTCCAAACTTGCAAATACGACCAGCATGACCAGCATACCCACACTTAATACAGCACCGATCCCGTGTGTAATCGCATTCGCTATTTCTTCGCGTCTTGAAAACGTATGTGTCATCATTAGTTTTTCAGCCCCAATAAATTCATGTTGGTTTTTATTATACGCGTAAGTAATTATTTAATAAACAGCAAGGTTTATATATACAGATAATTGGGGTATTAAAAACAGACTGCAAACCCTTCAGTAAAAGGTTTGTCGGAATTTGCAGGTCGAGATTTATGCAGATGTATGTTACTATATTTATTGATTAATGAAAGCGTCTTTCTGCTCCTTCATTTGTAAGAGAAAAAGGAGAGAACAAGTTTATGGTAAGTTTAGAAAAAGAAGCATTAGTTATTCCAAAAGTATCCGAGTTAATGATTTCTTCTGAAAAAGTAGCTCATGTCCAAGTTGGTAATCCATTGGAGCACGCTTTGCTGGTGCTGGTAAAAACCGGCTATTCTTCTATTCCTGTTTTGGACCCGACCTTTAAATTTAAAGGGGTCATCAGTAAGTCGAAGATTTTAGAAGAAACCCTTGGCATTGAAGAATTTGAATTAAACCGATTATCTGATATTCAAGTAAAAGAAGTGATGGATAAAGATGTTCCATACCTCCATCATGAAGACAGTATGATTGACGCTTTGCATAAGTTGATTGATTTTCCTTTTGTTTGTGTGATTGATGACGATGGGGAATTTGATGGAATTGTCACCCGGCGTACCATTCTAAAGCAATTTAGTAAGCATTATCACGAGACATTTAAATGGGTATAAACAAAAGACTATAAATAGCAGCTATGATAAAATGGAGGGCATCAGATTGGTGCCCTCTATTTTTTTATGGTTCAGTTAAATCAACAAGATGATTTTCCAATAAAGCTCCCATTACTTGAAGACTCAGTTTCGAGATAACTCCGGTCCGTTGCCAAAAAAGAATGAGGGGCGGCTAAGGAAACAACTCGCTTTCCTACGGGGGAACTGGCAAGCCTCCTCAGTCGTTAACACTCCCTGTGGGGTCTCGCCTAGCTCCTTCTCCCGTGGGAGTCTCGTCGTTTCCTTCGCCACCCCAACGATATCTAGTGAACGAACCCTGCCATTGGAGATAGACGTCATACTTCAACTGCCTCTAATGCTTACATAACAGGGTTACTGCAATTAAACACACATGTAGACACAGTTTGGATCTTAAAGCATCCTTGTTCATTGGAAGGCGTTAATGCAGAGAATTCAAGCTCTCAATGATCGCATGGGGGTGGAAGGGAACGGCGAAGTTTCCTGCGGGATGAACATGATCGGTGAGATCCCGGAAGGCGAAGCATGAGGAAGCTCACCACAAGGGATGTTCGACTAAGTTCGCCACGTCCTGTGGCAACGTCGAACGACCCTGCGTCGTGCAGGACCGGAAAGCGAAACTGAGTCTTCAAGTAACCGGCCCGATAGCTTAAGAAACTTTATGAAAATCAACAATAATAGAGCCTTAATTGAGAATTAGAGGAAGCGATAGGGTGCCGGGGTCCGACTTGCTTCCTGAAAAATCTGTCTAACAGGCACAAAATAGAGTCTTCCAGTACGTTTCTATGAAGTGATTGACTCTATCATAACTGTAGCAACGTTTAATCTAGCGTATGGTTTAAAGGGTGGATGTCCGCATGAAAAAGAAAAAGAGAAGAAATCGCGGTCTTGTTTTAGCTTCCATTATGATGGCTATGTTTCTCGCAGCTATCGAAGCAACCATTGTGTCGACGGCGATGCCGAGCATCGTGGCAGATCTCGGGGGATTCAGTTTATACAGCTGGGTTTTCTCAGCATATTTATTGACCAATGCTGCGACAGTATTATTATTTGGACGCTTGTCTGACATTTTTGGCCGCAAGCCCATTTTTATGATGGGGATCAGCTTGTTTTTAATTGGAGCAGTTACTTCTGCGCTTTCACCTTCTATGGAAGTATTAATTGTAGCCCGATTAATTCAAGGGTTTGGGGCTGGAGCCTTAATGCCGATTGCAACAACCATCGTCGGAGATATTTATACAAAAGAAGAACGAGCGAAAATACAAGGATACTTGTCCAGTGTCTGGGGAATCTCAGCAGTGACAGGGCCAGTCCTTGGGGGATTTTTCGTAGATGTTCTCAGCTGGCCTTATGTTTTTTGGATGAACGTGCCGCTTGGCCTTTTGGCTTTACTTGGCGTGATCTTTTTCTTCCACGAAGATGTTTCTGAAGAAAAACGCTCCATCGATGTGGCAGGTTCTTTCTGGGTAGTGATTACGATCAGTACGCTTATGATTATCCTCGTAGAGGGAGGGGTAGCTATTCCCTGGCAGTCATGGTCTATGATTGCTTTATCAGGTGCCTCCATTATTAGCTTTATTATCTTTTTCCTTGTCGAAAGAAAAGCACACGAACCGATGATGCCTTTTCATATTTGGAAGTATCAGTCCATCCGCTATGCGAACCTAACCTCTTTGACGACAGGGATGATTCTCATGGGGGTTACGAGTTATCTTCCAGCGTTCGTACAAGGGGTTATGGAGCAGTCAGCCACTATAGCAGGGTTCACACTGACGACTATGTCAATTGGCTGGCCAATTGCCTCCACACTTGCTGGGCGGCTCGTGCTTCGAATCGGTTTTCGGCCGACTTCAATTTTAGGCGGAGTATCTCTTATCATTGGAGCTGGACTATTTTCAGTTCTGACGCCAGATAAAGGCCCTCTATTTGCTGCAATTGGCTCTCTCTTTATTGGAATTGGAATGGGACTCTCGTCCACCTCCTTTATCGTCTCTATTCAAAATACGGTCGAGTGGAAAACGAGAGGCATAGCCACAGCCACGAACATGTTCATGCGAACAATTGGCAGTGCGATTGGTGCTGCTTTACTGGGTGGACTGCTGAACAGTCGGATTAATGCGGCGATTGAGCAATCGGGTTTACCTGACACATTTACCGTAGATTCCACGAATTTACTATTACGGGAAAGCGGGGGAAACGAGTTAGGCAAACAAGCACGGGAAGTGTTACAATCAGGATTATCTTCTGGTCTGCATGTGGTGTATATAGGAATATTCATACTTGCAATTATCAGTTTTTTATTAATTTTGCGGCTTCCAAAAAAAGAAGTTTGATATTATCCTGGCCGCTTTGATAAAGTAAAGGGTGAAAGAAGTACATAAAGGAGGAGTTTATCTTGAATCAAATGGATGCTAATGAAATTATTTCATTTATTTCAAACAGTAAAAAATCAACACCTGTGAAAGTATATTTAAAAGGGGATCAGCTTGAAAGCCTCGATTTTGGAGAGCAAGTACAAGACTTTGTCTCCGGACAATCTGGCGTCATTTTTGGAGAGTGGAAAGTCATCCAGCCTCTACTTGAAAAATACAGCAGTCAGATTAAAGATTATGTCATTGAGAATGATCGACGTAATTCAGCTATTCCACTTCTTGATCTGAAAAAAGTAAACGCACGTATTGAACCAGGCGCTGTCATCCGAGACCAGGTAGAAATTGGAGACGGAGCCGTCATTATGCTTGGTGCTATGATTAATATCGGATCTGTGGTCGGAGAAGGCACGATGATTGATATGAACGTCGTGCTTGGAGGTCGTGCTACGGTAGGTAAAAATTGCCACATCGGAGCTGGTGCTGTACTAGCTGGGGTTATTGAGCCTCCTTCCGCGAGTCCTGTTGTTATTGAAGATGGCGTGGTAATCGGTGCAAATGCTGTTATTCTTGAAGGCGTGACTGTCGGTGAAGGCGCTGTTGTAGCAGCCGGATCGATCGTTACCGCTGATGTAGAACCTAATACACTTGTAGCAGGAACACCGGCTAAGAAAATTAAAGATATCGACGACCAGACAAAATCAAAAACAGAAATTAAACAAGAACTTCGTAAATTAGATCAATAAGCACGAATGAGGCCTTGCTGAAGCAGCAAGGCCTTTCTTATAAGGAGGGTCCCTCGTGGAACTGGAACAATTAATAGAAGTACGACGAAATCTTCATCAGATCCCTGAGCTTGGATTTCAAGAAGAAAAAACGCAGAAATTCTTATTGAATTATATCAAACAGCTCCCTCAGGAGGCTCTGACCGTTGAAACATGGAGAACCGGCGTTTTTGTAAAAGTCGAAGGGGAAATTGGTAAGAAAACAATTGGCTATCGCGCAGACATCGATGGATTACCTTTAAATGAAGAAACGGGCTTCGACTTCTGTTCGGTCCATGAAGGAAGGATGCACGCCTGCGGTCATGATTTTCATATGACGATTGCTTTGGGTGCCTTGACGAGGCTTGCTTCAGAGCCGGCAGATTCTCATGTGGTTTTTCTTTTCCAACCGGCAGAAGAAGGCCCGGGAGGCGCAGAGCCTATGCTTCAGGCTGATTTTCTAAAGCGGCATAAACCCGATACCATATTTGCGCTTCACATCGCTCCAGAGCTGCCAGTAGGATCGGTATCCACGAAACCCGGCCTGCTATTTGCGAACACAAGTGAATTATTTATTGATTTTAAAGGTACAGGTGGTCACGCAGCTTTTCCTCATATGGCAAAGGATATGGTCGTTGCGGGCAGTACATTTGTTACTCACCTTCAGCAAATCGTCGCCCGGCGCGTCGACCCGCTCGACAGCGCAGTTATTACTATAGGTAAAATGGAAGCTGGCACAGTACAGAATATTATTGCTCAGGAAGCGAGACTTGAAGGAACAATCCGTACACTAACACCAGAATCTATGGATCAAGTGAAAGCTGAAATTGAAAAACTGGCCAGAGGATTTGAAATAAGCAACGACTGTCAGATTTCTATTCAATACGGCTCCAATTACCATCAGGTCTTTAATGATAAAGAAGCCGTGCAGAACTTTGCGCATGTGGTAGGTAGCTCTCCTTACAATTTCCAAGATGCAAATATGGCTATGACAGGGGAAGACTTCGGATACATGCTGAAGGAAATACCAGGCTTTATGTTTTGGCTTGGAGTAGATTCTGAGGCTGGACTGCATCAATCTGCGTTAAATCCTAAAGAAGAGGCTCTGCTTGTAGGGGTTAACCTGGTGGAAAGTCATATTAGAAGCCTAGAAACGAAATAGATGCATACCCATCTGCCTTCAGTAAACAATAAGAGATGGTTGTTAAAACAAGGCAGGGAGGTGGATGGTTATGAAAAGAATAGGGATTGAACAAAATCTGAGTGATATACGTTCAGCTCTTCAGCAAAAAGGGTATGAGTTGATTGAGATGAAAAAACAGGAGGATGCAGCAAGCTGTGACTGCTGTGTTATTTCCGGTCAGGACCGTAACGTCATGGGGATCATGGATGCCGAGACAAAAGCTTCTGTTATCGATGCTCATGGAAAAACTGCGGATGAGGTTTGTCAGGAAGTTGAGGCTCGTTTCTCCTAAGAAACAGATGGAGGTTTTTACCTCCAGTACATAGAACAGGGAGAGTTGCATTATGGAATCGACGATTAAACTATTAGCCGTAGCTGTTTTGATCATCCTCACAGCTTTTTTTGTGGCCAGCGAATTTGCGATTGTAAAAGTTAGAAAAACTCGGGTGGAAGCAAAAGCTGCAGAAGGAAATAAAAAAGCAAAAAATTCCCTGCGTGTTTTGAATAATCTTGATTATTATTTATCAGCCTGTCAGCTGGGTATTACAATTACCGCTTTAGGACTCGGGTGGCTTGGGGAGCCAACGCTTGTAATCCTGCTTGATCCTTTACTCGGTAATTTCAATTTACCCTCAGGAATTACCCATACCATTTCCTTTGCTATATCTTTCTTTATTATTACGTTTTTGCATGTAGTACTTGGAGAACTTGCTCCTAAAACCGTAGCGATTCAAAAAGCTGAAGCTATCACCCTTCTCCTAGCGAGACCTTTGATGCTTTACAGCAAACTCATGTATCCATTGATTTGGCTGTTAAATGGCTCAGCCAATGTACTGGTTCGACTGTTTGGTTTTCAAACGGCTAACGAGTCTGAGGAAGTCCATTCAGAAGATGAATTGAGACACATTTTAACGCAAAGCTATCAAAAAGGAGAGATCAACCGGTCTGAATACACCTACGTGGATCGTATTTTTGAGTTCGATAACCGGACGGCGAAAGAAATAATGATCCCACGGACTGAAATGGCTGTTATTGATATTAATCATTCCCTGAAAAACACTCTGCGTGAGATGAAACAGGAGCGGTATACGCGTTATCCAGTAGTCGATGGAGATAAGGACCAGGTGATCGGCATTATTCATATGAAAGAATTTTTTTATGAGGATGTCGAAGAACAGGGGTCGATTCGGTCTTTCGTCCGTCCGGTTATGAAAGTGTTTGAAAATGTACCGATTCATGATTTGCTGGTCAAAATGCAGAAGGATCGCACTCACATGGTTGTGCTGATGGATGAGTACGGCGGGACGTCTGGCATAGTAACTGTAGAGGATATACTCGAAGAAATCGTGGGTGAAATTCGGGATGAATTTGATCATGAAGAAGAACGGGAAATTAAGCGCTTGAAAAATGGACACTTCCTTCTGGAAGGTAAAACATCCATTCAGGATATCAATGAGTTCTTTGAATTAGATCTGGAACATGAAGATATTGATACGATTTCCGGTTGGATTTATACCCGCGATTATGATGCCAGGGAAGGGACGATTGTAGCTGAAGATAAATTACAGTTTAAAATCGTGGATATGGAAGACGGACAAATTAAGAAAGTGGAAGCATGGGAAGATACACAATAAAATAGCCCGGGTTTCCCCGGGCCAGTTGTAGAAAAAGAGTGCGATTAATCGTTCTCTTTTTTTGTTACATATACTTGATGCGGATAAGGAATTTCTATACCTGCCTGATCGAGAGCTTCTTTCATTGCTTTTCTCAAGTCTCTTTCTACAGCCCACTGTTCCATGTTTTCCGTTTTACCTAAGATGCGGATGACCACATCAGAAGAACCCAGGCTCTGAACACCAAGCACGCTTGGACCTTCTTTGAAACGCTCATCTGCTGCGAATTCGTCGGCTACTTCTTTTAATACAGTCATAGCCTGATCCATGTTTTCATCATAGCCAATACCGATATCCACCAGCGCGCGCATGTTTCCGCGGGAGTGATTGGCTACGCCTGAAATGTTCCGGTTTGGGATAAAATTCAGCGTTCCATCGAAACTGCGAAGCAGAGTCGTACGGATCCCTACTTCCTCAACTACTCCGTCATATCCGCCAGCAGTAACGTAGTCTCCTACTTCAACCTGCCGCTCTGATAATAGGAAAAAGCCTGTCACCACATCGGAAACCAGTCCTTGAGCACCAAAGCCAATGGCAAGACCCACAATTCCGGCTCCGGCGAGCAACGGTCCGATTTCGATTGTAAGCGCACTTAACACCATGACAATGAAAATGAAAGTAAGGGAATAGGAAAAAATATTAATAGCCAGTTTTTCAAGCGTCTGACTTCGTCCATCTGATAATTTCCGCTGATTGCTCATCCGCTTCATTGCCGCACCTATTGCTTTTTTGCCAAGTGGTTTCACAATAGAAAAGGCAATAATTAAAAGGAGAATCTTCAGTCCTCCTGAGATGATCCACTCTACGACCACAGAAGGATTGAACTTAAAACCTTCTTCAAATATATTCATTTTACGACTCCTTTCTCCAGAAACTTGCAAGGGTTCCTTTATAGAATATCGGAAAGTCCAGAATCATTTCAATTATTATTTTGTTTTTTGGTGAATGGTTAGGAATTTAATGGGCGAAATGGATATAGTTTTACTTTTCCGTTCATCTATTGTTTAATGAGAAACGGAGTGGTACATACTAATCGTAAGAAATAGTGTAAGTCATTCGAGAACCAGGCAGATTAAAATAATTGTTAGTTAACATTGACTATAATAAGGGTTCTCGTTATACTAAGTATTGTTAAAAAATGACTAATTTTCTAATTATTTTTCGGAGGGATTCAAATGGCAGAACGTATGGTAGCCAAGCAAGCACCACGCTTTGAAATGGATGCAGTACTTCCTAACAAAGAATTCGGTAAAGTTTCACTGGAAGAGAACATGAAGAACGACAAATGGACAGTCCTTTTCTTCTACCCTATGGACTTCACGTTTGTATGCCCTACAGAAATTACAGCGCTATCTGATCGTTTCGATGAATTCGAAGATCTAGATGCTGAAGTGATCGGTGTATCTACGGATACAATCCACACCCATCTTGCGTGGATCAATACTTCCCGCGAAGATAACGGTCTAGGTGACCTCGAATATCATCTGGCTGCAGATACAAATCACCAGGTCTCTAAAGACTACGGTGTTCTGATAGAAGAGGAAGGTGTGGCCCTGCGCGGTCTATTCATTATCAGTCCAGAAGGTGAACTGCAGTATCAGGTAGTTAACCACAACAATATCGGACGTGATGTGGACGAAACCCTTCGTGTGCTGCAGGCACTTCAAACTGGTGGACTATGTCCAGCTAACTGGAAGCCAGGTCAAGAAACCCTATAAATTCCCTTTACTAGATGAACGAAAGATTTAGGGTCTAACATGGCAGATGTTAGACCCTTTTTCACCTTATAAGAAGGAAGAGGAGGATTTTGAGTATGCGTTTAAGAACACCGATGCCAGAATTACCAGAAGCAACTACATGGTATAACAGTGAGCCATTAACGAAAGAAGATCTAGTCGGGGGTAAACCGACGTTAATCCACTTTTGGTCAGTCAGCTGTGGACTGTGTAAAGAAGCGATGCCCAACGTGAATGAATTTCGAGATGAATACAGCGAGAATCTAAACGTGATTGCGGTCCATATGCCGCGTTCCGAAAAAGACCTAGATTTAGATCAAATTCAGGAAGTAGCTAAAGAGCATGGTATTACTCAGCCGATATACGTGGATAATCAGCACGCTCTTACAGATGCTTTTGAAAATCAGTACGTTCCGTCTTATTATGTTTTCGATGAAGAAGGTAAGCTTCGTCACTTCCAAGCTGGCGGAGGCGGAGTGAAGATGCTTCGAAAGCGTGTAAACCGTGTACTTGGCATCAACCAAAAATAAGGAATGACAAGAAAGCAATTCCCATATAACTAGGGGGATTGCTTTTTTTATGTCAGCGGAGGTTAAATTATGGGTTTGTCATGTTGTTTTTGGTTTTTAATAAGGGACTGCGGGGGGACGGCTTGCTTTCCACAGCCCTGGATCGTGCATGGTCGAATCTGATCTTACGTAATCGGGGGCTTATAAAAATCATTTTTTATATTCAATACGGACTGATAAAAAGAATACGACCATTGTCACTGGATGAATGATTCAAAATGGCAGAAATTTTTAAAAATTGGAACGTAAGGGTGGCATTTTATTTCGATACCCGATATATTTATAACTACGTTAAAAATATTTGGAGGAGGGGGATTATGGAGACTTTTAAAAAATTAAAGCAGTTTTACTGGCCCTACCGCAAGTTCTTTTTCTTATCGGTATTATCACTGATATTTGTAGCTGGAATTACGGTAGTTTATCCAGTCATACTGCAAAAAACGATTGATGAAGTAATACGTGGTGAGGAGTATAGTTTAATCCCATACATTTGCGGCATTTTTATTTTGTTAATGATCGTGAAGGGAATTGCGACCTATTTTCATCAATACTTAGGAGAGTACTTCGGAATCAGCTCCGTTTTCACTTTGCGGGATGAATTATATAAAAAGCTGCAACGTCTATCCTTTAAATATTACGATAATGCGAAGACAGGAGACTTGATGTCACGGTTAACAGCAGATGTAGAAGGGTTCCGCTTCTTTTTATCCTTTGGTTTTTCTGAACTCATTCGTATTACATTGTTAATTGTGATCAGTTTAAGTGTGATGTTTTATTACTCCATTCCTCTTGCTCTCGTGACGATGGGGGCTATGCCGTTCCTTGCTATTGTGGTTTATAGTTTTGATCGGAGAGTACACCCGGCTTTCCGGCGGATTCGGAAGTCGTTTGGGAAACTGAATACGAGAGTACAGGAAAATATCAGCGGCATGAATACGGTGAAATCATTGTCGAGGGAAAGTTTTGAGATCGGCAGGTTTTCGGATCGAAGTGAAGATTATCGATCGAAATATATTACGACATCCAATATATGGGCGCGTTTCTTTCCACTGATGGAATTCATCGGTAACGTATGCGTGGTTGCTCTGCTTGCATACGGAGGTTACTTAGTTATCGAAGGATCGCTTCAATTAGGGGAATTGGTCGCCTTTTTCAGTCTAGTATGGTATATTCTTGGACCGCTTATGAACTTAGGGTTCGTCATTAACCTTTTCTCCCAATCAAAAGCTTCTGGAGAACGATTACTTGAGATTCTGGAAGCAGAAGAGGATATTAAGGAGAAAGAAGATCCCATTGTCGAAGATCGCTTGCAGGGTCATGTGACATTTGAAGATGTGACCTTAACCTATTCAAAAGATGATGATTCAGCCCTGAAACATATTTCGTTTGATGCCCCTCCCGGCAAAACGATTGGTTTAATTGGTGCCACCGGTGCAGGTAAAAGCAGTATTACGCAACTGATCACCAGATTTTATGAACCAGAGAAAGGACGGGTTTTACTCGATGGTACGCCGGTTCAAGCATTTGGACTGAAGACTCTTAGGAAAAACATCGGATTTGTCCTGCAGGAATCTTTCCTGTTTTCTACTACGATTAAAGAAAATATATCTTACGGCAATCCAGATGCCACGATTGAAGATGTGATGGATGCAGCTAAACGGGCGCAGGCACACGACTTCATCATGGAAATGCCGGAGGGTTATGACACCCTGCTTGGTGAACGCGGCATGGGACTGTCTGGAGGGCAGAAGCAGCGGATTGCGATTGCACGAGCTATCCTGATTGATCCTTCTGTACTTATTTTAGACGATGCAACTTCAGCCGTGGATATGGAAACGGAGTTTCAAATTCAAAAGGCGCTGCAAGAGGTCATGAAAGGGAGGACAACCTTCATTATTGCCCACCGTATCTCTTCCTTGAAACATGCGGATGAAATTCTCGTACTGGAAGACGGGGAAGTAAAAGAGCGAGGCATTCATGACGAACTTGTTGAAAACGGCGGTCCATATCAGAGGATCTATGATATCCAGTATCAGGATAAAGAAAAAATACTCAATGCTTCTAATGCTTAAAGAAGGGAGGAGAACCAGGTGGCAAAAAAACCGAAACATAAACCTGTCACGAATAAACATTTAAATCGTTTTAAATATACACAGGATCAGGCAGTTGAAAAGCCCTTTAACTGGTCGCAAATGTGGAGACTGCTGCGTTATGTAAAGCCTTACTCTAAAACATTGCTTCCAATTTCTATCATCGCGATGCTCGTATCAACGATTGTCCGTCTGGTAGTGCCAATCTTAATTGGTCGAGTAGCCATTGATAAAGCGATCGGCAACAGTGATACTAATCTTTTAATTCAACTCGTTGTCGGTATTTCTATTCTTTATCTGCTTAGTTATATTGCAAATACACTGCGGATTAAATATGTAAATATTTTAGGTCAGAATGTGATTTATGACCTCCGGCAGCACTTGTTTTCGCATGTACAGCGGCTTTCTCACAAATTCTTTGATTCAAGATCAGCAGGTTCCATTCTAGTAAGAATTATGAATGATATTAACTCCCTTCAGGAATTGTTTACGAATGGTATTATTAACTTACTTATGGATGTGGTTATGCTTACCGGGATTATCGGAATTTTGTTCTGGATGAGCCCGAAGCTTGCCTTAGCCATACTTGTGATCATGCCGCTTATGTTTTACATTTCTACTAAGCTGCGCCGTAATATCAGGCGCTCCTGGCAGGATGTGAGGATTCAGCAGTCTCGACTCAACTCTCATTTGAACGAAAGCATTCAGGGGATTCGAATTACGCAATCTTTTTCACAGGAAAGAGAAAATGCGGAGTACTTCGATGGCGTGAACACAGATAATTTTCAGTCCTGGAATACGGCCACTAGAAAAAGTGCCATGTTCCGGCCGTTTGTAGAGATGAGTAATGCGGTAGGAACCGTTATCCTTATTTCTTTCGGTGCTTATTTGATTCTGAGCGGAGATATCTCGATTGGTAAATTCGTTTCCTTTGCCTTTTTCCTGGGTATGTTCTGGGAGCCGATTTCAAGGCTTGGCATGATGTACAATCAAATGCTTATGGCCATGGCATCATCAGAAAGGATTTTTGAGTTCCTGGATGAACAGCCAAATGTAGAAGAAAAGACAAATGCGGTTGAACTGAAAGACATGAAAGGTCATATAGAATTTGATCATGTTCAATTTGCTTATGATGAAAAACGGATTGCCCTCCATGATATCAATTTAGAAATGAAACAAGGAGAGACAGTGGCTCTCGTCGGGCACACTGGGTCCGGGAAATCGACCATTGCGAATTTAATCAGCCGTTTCTACGATCCAACAAAAGGAGCGGTTAAAATTGACGGAGTCAATTTGCAGGATGCGACGATTGACAGTGTGCGCCAGCAAATCAGTGTGGTCCTGCAGGATACCTTTATCTTCTCCGGAACCATTCTTGAGAATATCCGCTTTGGTCGTCCAACTGCCAGTGATGAAGAAGTGAAGGAAGCGGCTAAAGTGGTAGGAGCAGAGGATTTCATTAACCGTTTAAGTGATGGGTATGATACAGAAGTAGAAGAGCGTGGTAGTATTCTATCGGCTGGAGAAAAACAGCTGCTTTCATTTGCCCGTGCTTTACTTGCAAATCCGCGGATTCTTATTTTAGATGAAGCTACCGCAAGCATCGATACTGAAACGGAAGTTCGCATCCAGAAAGCCCTGCGTAAACTATTACACGGTCGAACGGCCATTATTATTGCTCACCGGCTGTCCACGATCCGTGAAGCAGACAATATTTATGTCCTGGAAAATGGACATATTCTTGAGAACGGTTCACACGATGAATTAATGGATCAAAAAGGTGAGTATTACGAATTAGTGAAAGCACAATTCCAAATGCTTGATGCGATTTAAAGAAAAGTTTCGCAAAATGACTCCATGCTTGTCAGATCCGTGTGGTTTGGAAGGAGCCATTTTCTAATCAGGGAAGAGCTGCTTACGAAGCCAGGTCGTTATCCGTAAATCCTTTAGTCTGATTATAAAAGACACCCTCTTCCGGGGTGTCTTTTTGTGTGCAATTTTTCGTTAGAAACCTTAGGGGATAGGGAATAGAAATTACATAACATTCAAGCGAACCTTTAGACATAAATGCTTGTATCGTGTATCATAAATTTAAAATTAAGACTTTGTGAAGTTTGTCACAAAATAGTCAAATACCTATTATGCCTAAACCGTTTTCACCTATTATACTAGGAATAGATTGTCTGAAAACATAAGATTGACTAGCAGTAAGAGGGGGAAGGGAAGATGTTTGATTTAGATAGTGCAACACTAAGCCGTATGCTGACTGCACTTACTCTCGGGTATCACGCGATTTTTGCGACGCTTGGAGTAGGTATTCCCGTCATGATATCCATAGCAGAATTTATAGGAATTAAAAAGAAAGATCCTCACTATACGCTGCTTGCAAGACGCTGGACAAGAGGATTTACCATAACAGTGGCCGTAGGGGTTGTGACAGGAACCGCAATTGGATTGCAGCTCTCCTTGTTATGGCCGAGTTTTATGCAGCTGGCAGGTAAGGTAATCGCTTTACCTTTATTTATGGAAACTTTCGCTTTCTTCTTTGAAGCGATATTTTTGGGGATCTATCTTTATACATGGGACCGTTTTAAAAATCCTATGTATCACTGGCTGTTATCTATTCCTGTAGTGATCGGTTCTACATTATCAGCTTTCTTCATCACTTCGGTTAACGGTTTTTTAAACACTCCGCAAGGGTTTGAACTTGAAGGAGATACAGTCACTTCTATTCAACCGTTAGCTGCAATGTTCAACCCAGCGACGCCTACGAAGGTTTTTCACGTCGTTTCTACATCTTATTTAACCGCAGCAGCTGTCCTGGCAACTATTGCTGCCATTTATCTATTGAAAAAGAAAAATACCCTCTACCACATGAAGGCGCTAAAGCTTACGGTGGTTTCTGTGTTTATTTTTGCCATAGCTACGGCTATTGCAGGTGACTTATCTGCCAAGTTTCTTGCTGAAGAGCAGCCGGAAAAACTAGCAGCTGGAGAATGGCATTTTGAAACGGAAGAAGGAGCAGACTTAGTGGTCTTTGGGACATTAAATGAAAATCAGGAAGTAGAGAATGCGATTCGAATTCCAAATGCCCTAAGCTTTTTAGCACACGGTGATTTTAATGCAGAGGTCACCGGACTGGACCAAATTCCAGATGACGAAGAGCCGCCGCTTTGGATTCACTATATGTTTGACTTGATGGTATCAATCGGTTTCTTCACTCTTGGAATTTCCCTTATGTACCTGGTTTTCTGGAAGGTGAAGAAGTGGAACGAATATCATCCGCTGCTCTTATGGGGGATTGCATCGCTGGGACCACTGTCCATGGCCGCGATCGAATTTGGCTGGGTATTCGCTGAACTTGGACGTCAGCCATGGATTCTGAGAGGATTTATGACTGTCTCTGAAGGGGCAACAACTTCTCCATATGTCGGATGGATGCTTATTCTGTTCATCGGCTTATACACTGTACTCTCGATCGGCTGTGTGATTGCGCTTCGTAAGATATTTAAAGGAAACCCGGCTGAACATGAGCTTGAACATCGTTATCCTGAAGTAGCCGCTGCAAAGGAGGGTAACTAACTCATGAGTTACGAATTAGTTGGTATTTCTGTACTTTGGCTGTTTCTATATGGCTACCTGATTGTGGCATCGATTGACTTCGGTGCCGGGTTCTTTGCTTATTTTGCTAAAGTTACAAAAAAAGATCACATCATTAATAAACTGATTTCTCGTTACCTATCCCCTGTCTGGGAGGTAACCAATGTATTTTTCGTGTTTTTCTTTGTTGGATTGATTGGATTTTTCCCGGATATGGCTTATTACTTTGGCCAATCCTTATTAATCCCGGGAAGTATTGCGATTGTCCTGCTTGCTATTCGAGGCTCGTTTTATGCCTTTGAAAACTATGGTTCAAAAGAGAATCATCTGTACATGTTTTTGTATGGAGCCACAGGCCTGTTGATACCCGCTGCTCTATCGACGGCCCTCACCATATCGGAAGGTGGTTATATTAAAGAAACGGAAAACGGGGTGCAGCTGATGTACGGAGAGCTGTTTTCCAGTCCTTATTCCTGGAGTGTCGTTTTCCTAGCCATCGTCTCTGTTCTGTATATCAGTTCCATGTTCCTAGCCTATTATGCAAAGCGTGCCGGGGACGAGCCTGCTCTTGATTTAGTTAGGAAGTATGCATTGTTCTGGAGTTCGCCAACCATTATTGCCAGCCTGACCACGTTTATCGCACTCAGTCAGCAAAACCCAGAACACTTCCAGCGGGCGATCGATCTGTGGTGGGTTTTTGGAATTTCGGTAGCTTTCTTTATGGCTGCAGTCTTCCTAATCTATCAAGGGAAATATTATGGATGGGCGTTCATCGCCGTTATGCTTCAATTCTTTGTAGCCTTTTTCGGGTACGGAGTCTCCCATCTTCCTTATCTCCTTTACCCGTACGTAACACTGTCTGGCGGAGTGACAAGTGAAGCTATGGCGGTAGCCTTAATTGTCGTGTTTATAGCCGGATTATTTTTACTCATTCCATCCCTTATCATGCTGATGCGGATGTTCCTATTTGATGCGGATTATGTCAAAGGTAAGAAGTAAAAAGTTGTTCATGCAGCTTGCAGAGGACCTGCCTGGTTCTCTGCAAGTTTTTTTTAATTGTATTTTGATGGATTTTGACACATTTTTACTTTATGATGTGCAGAAGCGTATAATGTGATAGAATAACGTTAGATTTTTACTGAAAAGATGGAGGACGCGCCATGAAAAAAGAATTTGCCGTGATAGGTCTTGGGCGGTTCGGCGGCAGTATCTGCCGTGAGCTAAGCCGTGAGGGAATGGAAGTATTAGCTCTGGACCTTGATGAAGATAAAGTGAACGAATATAGAGATATAGCGGCTCATGCTGTAATCGCTGATTCTACAGATGAAAACGTGCTGCGAGAACTTGGCCTGCGTAATATTGATCACGTCATTGTGGCGATAGGAGATAATATACAAGCGAGCATTCTCACGACATTAATGCTGAAGGAATTAGGCATCAAAACGATCACTGTTAAAGCTCAGAATGATTATCATGAAAAGGTATTGGCTAAAATCGGGGCTGATCACGTCGTTCACCCTGAGCGTGATATGGGTAAACGTATCGCTCATAATATCATTTCCAATAACATACTTGATTACATTGAACTCTCCGATGACCACAGTGTCGTAGAGGTTAAAGCAGGAAGCAAAATGAGCGGACGTACCCTTGTGGATCTTGATATTCGTGCTGAATACGGGTGTAACGTTGTTGCTATTAAAAGAAAGAAAGATGTCATTGTTTCCCCAATGGCTACAGAAGAAATTCGCGAAAATGATGTATTGATTGTCATTGGAGCGGATAAAGATATTAGTCGTTTCGAAAAGAATCTCGTAGTCGAGGACTAATCATAGCCATTAGAAACCCTGCCCAGTTGGCAGGGTTTTTTTAGTTTGGATCGTGACACTATCATGAAGCTTTTCATTAATGGGCTTAGTTAAATCTTCGTGTTGATTATTAAAGATAAGCTTCCGTTTGTGGAAGACTCAGTTTCGAGATAAATGGGGTCCGTTACAATATGAGGAGAGGGCTGGTGGGGAAATAACTCGTCTTGTTCCATCACCCAGACACTCGAGACATAAGCCGTTCATCAACGGCTGGAAAAACACCATTCTTTTGATGCTCGGCTTATGCTGTTCGTGTCTTTCGGGGTGATTGCACATTTGAACACTTTCCTATGGGGGAACGGTGAGCTTCCTCGCTCGTTTCACTCCCTGCGGGATCTCACCTAGTTCCTTCTCCCATGGGAGTCTCGCTATTTCCACCCAACCCAGCGATTTCGAGATAAACGGACCCTGATATAGGAGAAAGAAGGCATGCTCTATTTGCCTCAAATGCTTATATAACAGGGTTTCTACAATTAACCACACGTAAAGATCAGTGTAGATCATAGATGATCCTTGTTCATTGAATGGCGTTTATGCAGAAAAATTTCGAGCTCTCAATGATCGCAAAGGGGCGGAAGGGAACGGCGAAGACTCCTGCGGGATAAGCTGTTTAGGTGAGACCCCGGAGAGCTTTAGCTCGAGGAGGCTCAACAAACGCCCGCGGAAAGCGAGTCGTTCCCTGGAGCACCTTTCTCCACACAATATCTCGAAACTGAGTCTTATAGTACACGGCCCGATACTTAAATAAGCTTCTTATGAAAGTCAGAAAAATGATTTAACAGAATGAATTAGTCAAAGAAAGTTATTTCTTCATATTCATTTTTTAATAGCAACTAAATATCTCTTCCTGTGAAGGTAGTTTCAATGAAACCTTGAAACCATTTACAATAAATGGCATGAAAAGGAGCTAAAAATATTTATTTTTTCTGGTTAGTTTACTTCTTAAGTAAAAGGGAAATATAGGATGCTATAGACGATATTCATCGCACTAGGAAACTTAGGAAGGATGATACTTATGTTCGATCAACGTACAGGAGAGCTATTAACCCAGCAATTAATTGATTGGGGAGTCCATCATATATACGGAATGCCGGGAGATTCCATTAATGAGTTTATTGATGATATAAGAAAAAGAGAAGAGGAACTTTCATTTATTCAGGTAAGACATGAAGAGACAGGGGCGCTCGCAGCAGCAGCTTATGCGAAACTTACCGGAAAATTAGGAGTTGCACTATCCATCACTGGTCCAGGGGCTATTCATCTATTGAACGGTCTCTATGATGCCAAAGCCGACCAGGCGCCTGTTCTGGCTATTGTAGGCCATGTTCATAGCGATGAAGTGGGAACCGGGGCCTTTCAGGAGCAAAACCTGGAGCGCATGTTTGATGATGTAGCCGTCTTCAATAAAAGGGCTGCCTCTCAAGAACAGCTGCCGGACCTCATGGATCAGGCCGTAAGAGAAGCTTACGCAAAAAAAGGTGTTTCTGTGCTGATTGTCCCGGATAATCTTTTTGCAGCTAAACAAACGGATGACGTACGCTTAAGATCAAGTAATATATTTCAGCCTGAAATGATGCCAAAACAAGATCATATGCTGGAAGCAAAGAAATTAATTGAGCAAGCAGAAAGACCGGTTATTTTAGCAGGTAAAGGAGCAGCCAATGCAAGAGAAGAATTAATGGCTTTTGCTGAAACCATTAAAGCTCCTGTAATTTTGAGTCTTCTTGCCAAAGGGCTATTACCAGATCACCATCCATACTGCCTCGGGCATACTGGACAAATTGGTACGAAGCCGGCTTATCATGCCATGAAAGAAACAGATCTTCTTATTCTCATAGGAACTCAGTTCCCTTATCGCGATTTTCTTCCCGATCAAGTAGATGCTATTCAAATTGATAATAAAACGGAGCACCTCGGCAAATATTATCCAATTAAACTAGGTTTAGCAGGGGATGCGAAAGAAACGATGGAGGCTCTGGCTAAAGGGATAACCACCATAGAAGAACGTCCTTTCCTGGAAAAATATCAGGAAAAAATGAAGAACTGGCATATTGCGCTTCAAGAGGAGAAGCGTTCGGAAGAGAATCCATTACATGCACCTCAGGTTATGTACGAACTTGAAAAGCACATGGAGTCCGGAGCGGTCATCTCAGGAGATGTAGGGAATGTGACAGTTTGGATTTCACGGTTCTTATCGTTTGTCGATCAGAAGTTTGTTATTTCTGGATGGCTTGCAACCATGGGAAGTGGGCTGCCGGGTGCGATTGCAGCTCAAATTGCCTATCCAGAGAAACAAGTAATCGGCATTGTAGGCGACGGCGGATTTTCCATGGGTATGCATGACTTTGTTACAGCCGTTAAATATAATCTCCCTATAAAAATTATTGTGTTAAACAACAGCAAAATCGGCTTAATCAAATATGAACAAGCTCAAATGGGCCATGCCAATCATGCCACCAATTTAGGTGAGATGAATTTCGCGAAATTCGCTGAGTCCTGCGGAGGGCAAGGGTATCGAATTGAAAGCTATGAAGAGCTGGGACCAAAAATGAAGCAGGCTTTCGTATCCAACCAACCGGTAATTATCGATGTAGCCATTGAAGACATGGCTCCGCTGCCAGGGCACATCGACTATCAGTCGGCTGTTAACTACTCCCAATATATTGTTAAGAACTTTTTTGAAAATGGATCTTTAGAGCTCCCAGATTTGAAAAAAGCTTTAAAACGATTATAAATTTATAATGCTTTTACAGCCGTAGCTTGGTGCCTTTACGAGGTTACGATTTAAGCGAACTCCTTATAAAAAAACCCCCGCTGAATTAAATTCAGCGGGGGTTTTTCCATGTCTTAAACTTCCATAATGATCGGAAGGATCATTGGACGTCGTTTTGTTTTTTCAAATAAGAACGGTGCAATGGTATCTGTAATCTCATTTTTAATTTCAGACCACTGCGTGGTACGGCGTTCCATAACTTTTTCAACATGATTGTTTACAAGCTTCTGCGCTTCTTTAATCAAGTCTTCCGATTCTCTCATATAGACGAATCCGCGAGAGATGATGTCTGGACCTGAAGCGATCTTGAACTCTTTCATGTTAATACTTACTACAACGATAACAAGACCTTCTTCAGAAAGAATACGTCTATCTCTCAGTACGATGTTACCAATGTCACCAATTCCGCTTCCATCTACATAGACGGAGCCGGATGGAATTTTACCGGCAACCATGGCTTCATCTTTACCAAGAGCTAAAACATCACCGTTATCCATTACAAAGCAATCTTCAGGAGCTAGATCACAATCGTGACTTAACTTCGCATGTTCTTTCAGCATACGGTACTCACCGTGGATCGGCATGAAGAAGCGAGGCTGAATCAGACGAAGCATCAGCTTCATTTCTTCACGGCTGCCGTGACCGGAGGTATGAATGTCATTCAATGGGCCGTGGATGACTTCGGCTCCTGCACGATATAATTTATTAATCGTGCGGCTGACACTGATCGTGTTACCAGGGATTGGGGAAGAGGAAAACACGACGGTGTCGCCAGGCATAATTTGAATTTGACGGTGAGTTCCATTGGCAATGCGGGATAGAGCTGCCATTGGTTCACCTTGAGAACCGGTACACAGGATAACCACTTCGTTGGCCGGAAGACGGTTGATTTGCTGCGCATCAATGAACGTATCTTTAGGTGCGCGGATATAACCGAGCTCCTGTCCGATACGAATGGACGATTCCATACTGCGTCCGAAAACAGCAACTTTTCTGCCGTTTTTAACCGCCGATTCAACAACTTGCTGTAATCGGTGGATGTTTGAGGCAAAGGTTGCGAATATCAAACGTCCGTCTACGCGAGTGAATATATCATCAATGCTTTGTCCAACTACACGTTCTGACTTGGTAAAGCCAGGTACTTCACTATTCGTACTATCTGATAACAGGGCGAGAACTCCTTCTTTTCCAATCTCAGCCATACGAGCTAAATTGGCAGGTTCTCCGACAGGGGTGAAATCAAATTTAAAGTCTCCGGTATGAACAATGTTACCCGGAGGTGTTTTCACAACGATTCCGTAAGAATCCGGAATGCTGTGAGTGGTACGGAAAAAGGATACAGATGTTTTACGGAATTTAATTACGTCGTCTTCCTGAATGGTATGCATCTTCGTGTTACGAAGCAAACCGTGCTCATCAAGCTTATTACGAAGTAAGCCTGCAGCTAGTTTACCAGCATATATAGGAATATTGATTTCACGTAATAAATAAGGGATCCCGCCAATATGGTCTTCGTGACCATGCGTGATAAAAAGTCCTTTAATTTTATCCTGATTTTGAACTAAATAGGTATAGTCAGGAATAACATAGTCAATTCCCAGAAGTTCATCTTCAGGGAATTTAATACCTGCATCAATGAGGATGATTTCGTCTTGAAACTGAACGCCGTATGTGTTTTTTCCAATTTCGCCGAGGCCGCCAAGGGCGAATACAGCTGTTTGGTCGTTTTTAACAAATTTCATGCGTTACAGATTCTCCACTTTATAATCTTCGGATTGTTGCTCATAAGCCAGGTGATCCTCATTAAGCACCTGGATATATTCGATGTTAAATCCTTTATTAGCCAATTTTTCACGAACTCTTCTTTCGGTTTCCGCTTCTACGTACATGGCTTGTGTACGTTCACGGACAGGAACTTCTTTCGCCAGTTCCTGATATAGTACTTTGTATATCATTACTTTATCGCTCCTAACTAGATATAATTTCCACATTCTTGTCCTGTCATTAATAATAGCACGTTTAATTATCGTATGGTAATGATAACGGTAGTTGAACTAGCTGTAGAGCCATCCGGCCAGTGAGCTCTCTAAGCATATGTCTTACGTTCCATCAATTTTTTCCAACGTTTTTTCAGCTTTTTTAACAATCGCTTCATCATGGTGAATCCATCCCCTTTCACTGATGAAAAAAGCACTAAAACGCTAACCGCCCAATCCCTGTTACTACTAGTATAATACGGTTTGATAAAGAATGAAACATTTACATAGTAGAATTTGTTATTATGGTTTGTTTTTCTTCTCAAATTTATCCTCTCGTGCTACAGTATAGCCAAACAATTTACTTAATTATGATAGGATATCCAAATAGTTATGAAAAACAGAGATGGAGGAACTTTTATGGACAAGAAAATCGCCTTTTTCGATATCGACGGCACATTACTAAATCATCAAAAACAATTGCCAGAAGAAACGAAAGAAGCTATTAAACAGCTGCAAAATTCTGGCGTGTACTGTGCCATTGCTACAGGACGTGCACCATTTATGTATGAAGAAATAAGGGAAGAACTTGGAATCGATTCCTTTGTAAGCTTTAATGGTCAGTACGTTATTTTTGAAGGGGAAGTGGTGTATAAGAATCCTCTTCCAGAAAATTATTTAGAAGAATTATATGAACACGCTCAGGAAAATGACCATCCTATGGTGTTTATGAATCATGAAACGATGAGAGCTTCCGAATCGGACCATACACATATTGAAAAAAGCCTGGGTTCTCTTTTTTTCGATTACCCTCAAGTAGATGATTCTTTCTATAAAGGCCGGGAAATCTTTCAATCCCTACTGTTTTGCCAGGGAGGGGAAATTGATGATTATCGAGATGTCCATAAAGCGTTTGATTACATCCGTTGGCATCCTTACTCCTGTGATGTTTTACCAGGAGGAGGGTCAAAAGCCGAGGGGATTAAAAAAATGATTGAAGCAGCTGGTCTTCGAATTGAGGATTCGTTTTCATTTGGGGACGGGTTGAATGATATTGAAATGCTGCGGGAAACAGGTACAGGAGTAGCCATGGGAAATGCTGTTCCTGAAGCTAAGCAGGTAAGTGATATGGTTACCACGGATGTAAATGAAGGTGGACTAGTAAAAGCCATCTACGACTTGGGACTAATAAATACCCGCACCTGAATAGGAAGTATTGATAATAAACTAAAGCTCCCGTTTCTGTAAGACTCAGTTTCGAGATAACTCGGGTCCATTGCCAAGAAAAGGGTGGGGCGGCTACGGAAACAACTCGCTTTCCTGCGGGGGAACTGGCAAGCCTCCTCAGTCGTTAACACTCCCTGTGGGGTCTCGCCTCGCTCCTTCTCCCGCGGGAGTCTCGTCGTTTCCTCCGCCACCCCAACGATATCTAGTGAACGGCCCCTGCTATAGAAGACAGGAGCCAAGCTGTATCTGCCTCAAATGCTTCTATAACAGGGTTCCTACACGTAAACAACCAGTAAAAATCAAAGGGAATATAGAGGATTCTTGTTCATGGGAAGGTGTTTATGCAAAGACTTTTGAGCTCTCCATGATCGCAAAGGGGCGGAAGGGAACGGCGAAGACTCCTGCGGGATGAACATGATCGGTGAGATCCCGGAAGGCGAAGCCTGAGGAAGCTCACCACATGCCAGCGGAAAGCGAGTCGTTCCCTGGAGCCCCTATCTCTACAAAATATCTCGAAACTGAGTCTTCAACTAAACGGCCCTATTGTTGAATAAACCTGTTTTGAATAACACTAATAACGTTTGAACGTTAGGATTATGTTCTCTGATAAAACCATTAAAAAAAGCCTGCCGGACTCCTGGCAGGCTTTTTTATTTTATCGATCAGCGGGTACAGCATTTTCGGGTTCTTTGAATGGATCATCCGGGTCGATATGGTCATAAAACATAATGCCATGAAGATGATCAATTTCATGTTGAAACACAATGGCTGCATAATCTTTAAGCCGTAATTTTACCTCCGTGCCTTCAAGGTCTGTAGCTTTTACCGTGATCCGGCGATACCTTGGCACATAACCAGGTACTTCACGGTCCACAGATAAGCATCCTTCTCCAGTCGAAAGGTAGGTACGTTCCACCGAATGGCTTACAATACGCGGGTTAAATAGTCCGTAGCTGTAAAGTTTATCTTTCAAATCAATAAAATGCACAGCAAGCATTCGCTTGTTTACGTTTATCTGCGGCGCAGCTAGCCCAACGCCTGGACGCAGACCATATCGATCACACACTTGTTCATCTTGACTATTTTTCAAATACTGAAGCATAGATTCCAATGTTTCATTGTCTTCTTCAGAAGGAGGGAGCGCTACTTCCTCTGTCACTTTCCGGAGGGCAGGGTGCCCTTCACGGACAATATCTTCCATAGTTATCATACTAAACATCCTTTCCCACTTGAACATTATATCATCTTATATAAATAGGGAAGCAGACCTGTGTCTTTGCTCCAAGATTATTGGAAACATTTGAAAAAAGTCACTTCCAATTTAATTTCATTTATTATACTATTGTACATATCACAAGATTACAATCATGTTTTTGGACAGTCTGCATAAAGGGGGAGACAGTGATCGTGCGTTTACGTTTGTTTATGGTATTGGCAGCAGCCGTATTTATTATGTCTGCTTGTACAGGTCCTTCGGCTCAAGAAGAGGTGTATAATCACCTTGAGGAAGCGGTTAAGAAAGAGGAAGGATTCCGGGAACAACAGCAGCCTCTCGTTAAGTTGGAAAACGAAGAGCAGGAGCTCTATGAGAAAATAATTGATTTGAATATGGATCAATTCGATAAAATTCAGTCGCTCTCTAAGGAAGCAGCCGGAATTGTACAAGAAAGACAGGAGAAGCTAGAAGCTGAAAAAGAAAGTATTGAAGCCGCCAAGGAAGAATTCGATGAGATCAAACCACTTATCGATGAGTTAGATGAAGAACAGGCAGATGCGAAAGAAAAAGCCGAGGCGCTGGTGGAGACAATGGATAACCGTTATCAAGCCTATCAGAAATTATACGATGCTTATAATGAAGCCTTAAAACTTGATAGTGAGTTGTATGAGATGCTTCAAAACAAAGAGTTAGCCGAAGAAGACATGCAGAAAAAAATTGAAAGTATTAATAACAGCTATAATCAGGTAATTGAGGCAAACGAAGAGTTCAACCAATATACAGAACAGTATAATAATCAGAAAAAAGAACTTTACGAAGCACTTGAGCTCAATGTATCTTATGAAGAAAGTGAAAAGTCTGAAGAATAGCTCAATCAAAAAGCAAGTTTTACATATTAATCAACCGTCAGCGTCTGGCGGTTTTTTTATTTGCATGAAACAGAGAAAAAACTTAAAATTAATACAGGCTTAATTTTTCAATGGTACAGTAGATACGTTAATTCTCACTTTTTTCTCGTTTTATCCACCCTTTATGCAGGGCATAGAACTATATATAGGTTATAGGTGAGGTTGTAATTGACGAATGATGACGAATTGAGCTAAACTACTAAGTGGAGCTACATTGTACCATTAAATAATCCAGGGAAAATGTAACAGTTTTACTGAGATCTTACGTATGATTAGTGAAGTTGTGTACAGGGTAATACGTAAAGAGCAAATCTGTACAGTTTTTTTTCATATTTGGGAAAGCTACTCACATCATCTATTTTTAGAATAAGAAAGGAAGAGGTGAACGATTTTGAAACGTACTCTTGAGAACATCGAAAATCAGTTCGAAATGTTTCAAATCATGAACGAAGAAGGCGAAATCGTCAATGAAGACGCAATGCCTGATTTGTCAGACGAAGATTTAAAAGAAATTATGAAGCGTATGGTTTATACGCGTATTCTGGATCAGCGTTCCATTGCGTTAAACCGTCAGGGACGTCTAGGTTTCTACGCTCCTACAGCAGGACAGGAAGCTTCTCAGCTTGGAAGCCAGTATGCATTGGAGAAAGCAGATTTTATCCTTCCAGGCTATCGTGATGTGCCTCAGCTGATCTGGCACGGCCTTCCGTTATACCAGGCTTTCCTATTCTCCCGCGGCCACTTTAAAGGGAATCAAATGCCAGAAGGCGTAAATGCAGTAAGTCCTCAAATCATTATCGGTGCTCAAATTACACAAGCAGCTGGTGTTGGACTAGGCTTTAAAAAGCGCGGCCAAGATGCAGTGGCTATTACTTATACCGGCGACGGCGGAGCATCCCAGGGTGACTTCTATGAAGGAATTAACTTTGCCGGAGCCTTCGGTGCACAGGCGATTTTCGTTGTGCAGAATAACCGCTTTGCGATCTCTGTACCAGTTGAAAAGCAATCCGCAGCTCAAACCATTGCGCAAAAAGCGGTTGCAGCTGGTATTGAAGGAATGCAAGTAGACGGTATGGACGTACTTGCTGTTTATGCAGCTACAAAAGAAGCTCGTAAACGTGCAGTTGACGGTGAAGGTCCTACATTGATTGAGACTCTTACTTACCGTTATGGCCCACACACAATGGCTGGTGACGACCCAACACGTTACCGTACAGACGAGGAAGACAGCGAATGGGAGAAGAAAGACCCAATCGTCCGTTTCCGTAAGTATCTTGAAGGTAAAGACTTGTGGTCTGAAGAAGAAGAAAATGAATTAATTGAAAAAACAAAACAAGAAATCAAAGCTGCAGTTAAAGAAGCAGACAATACACCTAAACAAAAAGTTACTGATCTGATCAGCAACATGCACGAACAACTTCCACCTAACTTAAAAGAACAGTTGGAAGAATATAAGGAAAAGGAGTCGAAGTAGACCATGGCACAAATGACAATGATCCAAGCTATCACAAACGCGATGCATACCGAGCTTAAAAACGATGAAAACGTGCTGATTTACGGTGAAGACGTTGGTCAAAACGGCGGAGTATTCCGTGCGACAGAAGGTCTTCAAGACGAATTCGGTGAAGATCGCGTATTCGATACACCACTAGCTGAATCTGGAATTGGCGGTATGTCCATCGGACTTGCTTTGACTGGGTTCCGTCCAGTACCTGAAATTCAGTTCTTCGGTTTCGTTTATGAAACAATGGACGCTATTAATGGTCAAATGGCCCGTTACCGTTATCGTACAGGTAACACACGCTCCATGCCGATTACGATTCGTTCACCTTTCGGCGGCGGGGTGCATACACCGGAACTTCACGCAGACAGTCTCGAGGGGCTAATGGCTCAGCAGCCTGGTGTACGTGTGGTTATTCCATCTACCCCTTACGATGCAAAAGGACTATTAATTTCTTCTATTCGTGATAATGACCCGGTCCTTTTCCTTGAGCATATGAAACTCTACCGCTCTTTCCGCGGCGAAGTTCCAGAAGAGGAATACACGATTGAACTTGATAAAGCAGATATTAAACGTGAAGGAACCGATGTTACTCTAGTAGCGTATGGTGCAATGGTTCACTCCTGCCTGAAAGCAGCTGAAGAACTAGAAGAAAATGGTGTAAGTGCTGAAGTTATCGACCTTCGTACAGTCAGCCCAGTTGACTACGAAACCATTCTTGAATCTGTTAAGAAAACAAACCGTGCTGTTGTTGTACAGGAAGCACAAAAGCAGGCAGGTATTGCAGCAAGCGTAGCTGCTGAAATTCAAGAAAAAGCTATTCTGCATCTTGAGGCTCCAGTACTGCGTGTTCATGCACCAGATACTGTTTATGCATTCACTCAAGCAGAGGAAGTTTGGCTTCCAAACTACAATTCTGTAGTTGAAAAAGTTAACCAAGTAATGAACTTTTAATTATTTTAAAAATGGGAGGTAGTAAGCGTGGCATTTGAATTTAAACTGCCTGATATCGGTGAAGGTATCCACGAAGGTGAAATTGCCAAATGGTTTGTAAAACCAGGTGATGAAATTAAAGAAGACGACGTCATTTGCGAAGTGCAAAACGATAAAGCAGTTGTTGAAATTCCGTCTCAAGTCGATGGTACAGTAAAAGAAATCCATGTCGATGAAGGCGAAACAACTACAGTAGGAACGGTCATTATTACAATCGATGACGGCTCCGAAGACACAGGTTCTGATGAAGGTTCTTCTGATGATTCCGCAGAGGAAACTAAAGAAGAGCCGAAAGAAGAAAAACAATCAGAGCAACAAGAAGAAAAATCTGCTTCTGAACAGCCAGCAGCTCAAGATGACAGCGACGTAGATGACGATAAGCGCGTGGTAGCTATGCCATCCGTTCGTAAATTTGCCCGTGACAACGATGTAGATATCCGTAAAGTACAAGGCTCTGGTAAAAACGGCCGTATCTTGAAAGAGGATGTCGAAAGCTTCATGAGCGGTGATCAAGCAGAAGCTCAAGATACGACGTCAACAGAAGAAGCAGAAGAGCAAGAAACAGCAGCAGCGGCTCAGACAGCTCCAGCAGCTGGAGAAGCGTATCCTGAAACTCGCGAGAAAATGAGCGGTATGCGTAAAGCTATTGCTAAAGCTATGGTGAACTCTAAACAGACAGCTCCTCACGTAACCCTTATGGATGAAGTAGACGTTACGGAACTTGTCGCTCACCGTAAGAAGTTCAAAGCAGTGGCTGCTGAACAGGATATTAAGCTGACTTACTTGCCTTATGTAGTAAAAGCGCTTGTATCAACTCTTAAGAAATATCCTGTATTAAATACGTCACTAGATGACGATAAAGATGAAATTATTCAAAAACACTATTATAATATTGGTATTGCGGCAGACACCGACAAAGGCTTACTTGTACCAGTGGTGAAAGATGCAGACCGTAAGTCGATCTTCTCCATTTCAAGTGAAGTGAACGAATTGGCAGTCAAGGCCCGCGATGGTAAACTAACATCTGAAGAAATGAAAGGCGCATCTACAACGATTACAAATATCGGATCCGCCGGCGGTCAATGGTTTACTCCAGTAATTAACCATCCAGAAGTTGCTATTCTTGGAATTGGACGTATTGCTGAAAAACCAATGGTTCGTGATGGCGAAGTAGTAGTGGCTCCTGTTCTTGCAATTTCCCTAAGCTTTGACCACCGTATCATCGATGGTGCAACAGCTCAGCATGCAATGAATAACATCAAGCGTTTACTGAACGATCCACAACTAATTATGATGGAGGCGTAAAGTATGGTAGTAGGAGATTTTCCAATTGAACTAGATACGTTAGTCATTGGAGCGGGACCTGGCGGCTATGTAGCTGCCATCCGTGCCGCTCAAACTGGACAGAACGTAACAATCGTAGACAAAGGTAACCTTGGAGGTGTCTGCTTGAACGTAGGCTGTGTACCTTCCAAAGCGCTTATTCAAGCGGGTCACCGCTTTGAACATGCTAAAGGTGCCGAAGACATGGGCATTAAGTCTGAAAACACAACAGTAGACTTTTCCAAAGTACAAGAGTGGAAGAGCGGAGTCGTTCAGAAGCTTACTGGCGGTGTAGAAGGACTGCTTAAAAACAATAAAGTCGATATCGTAAAAGGTGAAGTCTATTTCGTAGATAAAAATACCGTGCGCATTATGGATGATAAGAACTCCCAGACGTACACGTTTAAAAATTGCATTATCGCGACTGGCTCCCGTCCAATTGAACTTCCTAACTTCAAGTTCTCCAAGCGTGTCATAGACTCAACTGGAGCACTAGCTCTTGATGAAGTACCGAAAAAATTAGTCGTTATCGGCGGCGGTTATATTGGTACAGAACTTGGTACAGCCTATGCGAACTTCGATACGGAAGTAACAATCCTTGAAGGCTTAAACGACATTCTAGGCGGCTTTGAAAAGCAAATGTCTTCTCTTGTTAAGAAACGCTTGAAGAAAAAAGGCGTAGATATCGTTACTAATGCAATGGCACAAGGTGTAGAAGAGACAGAAGATGGCGTAAAAGTAACCTATGAAGTAAAAGGTGAAGAGAAAACCATCGAAGCTGATTACGTACTTGTAACCGTAGGACGCCGTCCGAATACAGACGAAATCGGTCTGGAAGAACTTGGCGTTGAAATGAGCGATAAAGGTGTTATTCAAATTGATAAGCAATGTCGCACAAACTTTGATAACATTTATGCGATCGGTGACATCGTTGATGGACCTCCGCTTGCTCATAAAGCTTCATATGAAGGTAAAATCGCAGCGGAAGTTATTGCTGGTGAGAAATCAGAAATTGATTATCTAGGCATCCCTGCTGTAGTGTTCTCCGATCCTGAACTTGCTTCTGTCGGTTATACAGAAGATGAAGCCAAGGAAGCTGGATATGATGTGAAAGCATCTAAGTTCCCATTCGGCGCTAACGGACGCGCGCTTTCTCTTAATGATAGTGACGGGTTCTTGAAACTGATTACTCGTAAAGATGATAATTTAGTAATTGGTGCTCAAATCGCTGGACCAAATGCAAGTGACATGATCTCTGAACTAGGTCTTGCTATTGAAGCAGGCATGACTGCTGAAGATCTTGCCTTGACTATTCATGCTCACCCAACTCTAGGTGAGATTACCATGGAAGCTGCTGAAGTAGCTATGGGCAGCCCAATTCACATCACTAAATAAAGATATTAAAAACTCCTGAACCACACGGTTCAGGAGTTTTTTTGTTATTAATTTTACGAACCAATGCTTGGAAAGAGATGATTCAGGGAACGTGAGGAAACGCCGAAAAGAGCAGGGAACCTTCTTACACCTTAGGAAGCAAATACGAAAAATTACTGCCGAGACAAGGATGGGAAAAAGTTAGGGAGGCGGGGTATGCTTTATTCTCCAGGCACGTTGTGGCATTTTAAAGGGTTTAATAGGTAAGGAACTAGTATATGTACTGTAAACTATGAAGGTGGAGCAGGAACGAGTAGAATTCTTTTAGGCAAAGTGCTCTCTATTGTAAAATAAAAACTCCTGAGCGCATTAGTTTAGGAGTTTTTATTACTTAATGATATGGAACTTTCTAATTTATTCATTATATCTTGAGACCTTGAATCGCCTGAAATCAATTCTACAACCTTCCCATCTTTTTTTACAACTAGAGCGGGAAGTTGGTCCTTATTGACATCAATCTGGCCTGTGTTAGCCTCTGACTGCTCAAATAAAAGAGATTCATGATTATGTTTCATTTTCCAATCAAGAAGAGCTGATAAATAATTATCGGCTTCTGATGGATAATCATCATCCAATTCCGTATATAAATAAACAGCGTAGGATTCAGAATGTGCTTGTAAAACTTCCACATTGTCAGTTTGAGGAATGCAGCCTGCTAATAAAATGATAAGTAATAATGAAGTAATTCTACTGTAAGTCATTTGCTTGTCTGCACTCCTTTCTTATCTGCTGCAGAGCAAGTGTAACAAACAAAAAGGACAAATCATTCGTTGTAATGGATATGTCATTGAAATGATAACCGAGTGTTTTATCATTAATCGATATGTTAATAAATAATCAATTTTGTAACACGAAAAAGAGGAGAACGGACCGATATCGTGCTTGAAAGATAACTAACTATTACATATTCCAGCACTCAACAGGTTATAAAAAACGAAAAAACCTTTAATGAAACACCTTCGGCTGGTAATAGGGAGTTGCTTTATTTTAAAATAACTCTTTTAATCTTACCGTGTTGATTTCCAGAAAAGCTCCCGTTACTTGAAGACTCAGTTTCGAGATTTTTTGTTAGAATTAGGTTCTGCGGGGGACGACTCGCTTTCCGGCCCTGCACGACGCAGGGTCGTTCGACGTTGCCACACGACGTGGCGTTCTTAGTCGAACCTCCCCTTCTGTGCTGAGCCTCCTCAGTCTTCGACTTCCGGGGTCTCACCGATCATGTTTATCCCACAGGAGTCTACATCGTCCCCCTCCGGACCTAGCCGAAACAGCAACTCGAAACCACTTAACACACTGTTTGCTTGGGAAAAATACATAGGATAAAGCGTTTATTTTCATGCTAGCACGATGTGGAAAAACTTGTCATAGAAGCGTTTAGGTCCTATTTAGAAGGAGAGCAATCTCTTTTGGAAGGGTCCGTTATTCTCCCGTGGCTGGGTTGGTGGGGGAATGGCAAGACTCCCAGGTTGAAAGCGGAAGCACCTTGGTCAGCGGCGTATGGACTGGACTGAGCTGGCGGAATAAAGAAAACACGAAGAGCAAAGCGATTCGATGTTGCCTTATCGTACAGAAGTGAGGGAAGTCTCACTAGCCGCTAGGTGCTGGAGCTGGATAGCACTCCACGCCGTTTAGGCATTTGCTTATGACTCCGTCGATCATGAGTGTAAGAACGGGAGAAGGAACTAGGTGAGATCCCGCAGGGAGTGAAACGAGCGAGGAAGCTCATGGTAAAAGGAGGATCGACTAAGGTCGCCACGTCCTGTGGCAACGTCGATCGACCCTACGTCATGTAGGGCCATAGGAAAGTGTTCAAACGTGCAATCACCCTGAAAGACACGACCAGCATAAGCCGAGCATCAAAAGGCTGGTGGTTTTTCCAGCCGTTGATGAACGGCTTATGTCTCGAGGGTCTGGGTGATGGAACAAGACGAGTTATTTCCCCACCAGCCCTTCTCACCATTTGATTAACGGACCCATTTATCTCGAAATCGAGTCTTCAACTATCCGGCCCTTTAGCGGAATAACCCTTTTATGGAAAAGTAGCTGTAATGTTCAGGCAAGTATTGGAGACTAAATGAAGTAATTGGTTTTTTAGCTTAAATACTCCAGCAATTCTGTTTTTATCAATTTAGCTGAAATTACTAAAAGTAGTGGGAATAAGAAAGCAATATAAAAAAGACCGCCGAGAGAGTCTCGACGGTCTGGCAACCCCCTATAAAGGAGGGGGAAATTTAACTTCAGCTAGACGCTTTTTTCTTTTTAAGGCCAGCTTCTTTTGCATCTGCATTAAACGTCTTATATAGCGAGAAGCAGATCAAAATCATGATAATGGTGAAAGGGAAAGCTGATATAATAGCTGCTGTCTGTAAGGCGCCTAATCCGCCCTGCCACAGAAGTACGGCAGCTGCTCCGGCTTGAATAACACCCCAGGTAAATTTCACCTGATTTTTAGGGTTTAAGCTGCCATTGGTCGTCTGCATTCCAAGAACGAAAGTAGCTGAGTCAGCTGACGTTATAAAGAATGTACTAATTAATAGAAGACCAATCATGGACATCACACCGCCTAGAGGGATGTGCTCAAGCATAGAGAATAGAGCAACCTCGTTACCAAGTTCATTTACATCGGAAATGATGTTAACACCATCGAAATATTCTAGAGAAATGGCCGTACCGCCAAATACGGAGAACCAGAGAGCACCAAAGAAGGTTGGTACTAGAAGTACACCTAGAATAAATTCGCGGATTGTACGTCCTTTAGAAACACGAGCAATGAAGGTTCCTACGAATGGAGCCCAGGAAAGCCACCAAGCCCAGTAGAAAATGGTCCAGTCTTTCACCCAGGTACTATCTTCTGCGAACGGTGTCAGACGGAAGCTCATATACGGAAGGTCACGTACGTATGAACCGAACGTAGTCGTGAAGAAATCCATAATAAAGTTCGTAGGTCCGGCGAACAGTGTAAAGACCATAAGTAGTAGAGCCAGTACAATGTTGGTATTACTCAAGTACTTAATTCCTTTATTTAAGCCGGTCATCGCCGAGACCATAAACAGTATGGTTACTGCGAGAATAATGATTAATTGTAAAGTGAATGTATCTTGAAGACCATCAAAAGTAAAGGCAAGTCCACTTGAAATCTGCAGTGCCCCAAGTCCAAGGGAAGTAGCTACACCAAAAATTGTCGCAAATACGGCAATAAAGTCAATGAGTGTTCCAAGTGGACCTTTTACTCGTTTCTCCCCTAATAAAGGAACTAAAGTTGCACTGATTACGCCTGGCGCATCTTTTCTGAATTTGAAGTAAGCAAGTGCCAAAGCAATTACAGAATAAAAAGCCCAAGGGTGTAAGCCCCAGTGGAAGAAACTGTATTTCATAGCTGATTGTGCGGCTTCTTCTGTTGCGGGCTCCTGACCAACAATAGGCGGAGTGTGGAAGTGGGAAAGTGGTTCAGCTGCTCCCCAAAATACAAGCCCGATCCCCATGCCTGCACTAAATAACATTGCAAACCAGGTGATATAAGGGTATTCCGGTTCATCATCAGGCTTTCCTAGTTTTAACTTCCCAAATTTAGAAAAGACTAAATAAATAGCGAAAATAACGAAACCGGTAGCTGATAATAGATAGAACCAGCCGAACTTATCCGTCAAGAAACCTTGAACATTAGATGTTATGTTACTTAAATTCCAAGTAGGCAGCACGCTTTCAGGGATGACTCCCCAAGCGATAAATAATAGTGCTACTACTACTGAAATGTAGAATACTTTTGAAACCTGTTTCACTTTGATCATCCCTTCTTACTTTATTTTCCAGAATTCCAAGTAAAAATTGTTACTGTCCATAGCAGTCTTGGACTAATTTTTGCTGCTTATGAGACATGTTTTGAAGTTCTTCCAGTACATCATGAAAACATAAAAGTTCATAAATGAGAATAGTTTGCTGCGGCAAATGGTGTCTGTACCTGGAGTCCCTTTGCACATGCTCTTCTTTCCATTTCCAAAAGACTTGGTCTAGCTTTTCGACCCTTGTAAACTGATCTTCACTAATAGTATGGGTGGGGTCTTGCAGTACTTTAACATAATTCTCAGTCAGACCTTCAAGCAACTGGATTTCAGCCTCAGTAAAATCCGCAGCTTTTGTATTTACATACTGCAGGTTACCCAGATGGTAGGCGATCTGCTGAAAAGTTCTGAGCTTTTTCTGAGAAAATTGAAAAGCTAACATTTCTTCTTTCGTATGTCTGTGATATTTCCACTCTTCTCTTTGAAATTGAGACAGCTGATATGTTCTTTCCAAATGGGCAGTTAACTGCCGATAGGATTTTTGAATCCCGCGGTTTTTCTCTTTAGAATCTGCAGTTATGCTTGATATTATGCGCTGGAGCATGACACCAGCCTGATTATACAAACCATTAATATTTTTGTAAATCATGGGGGAATAATTAGGTGGTAAAAGGAAAAAGTTTACAAGAGTCGAAATAACTATGCCAATTGAAGTAGTACCCAATCTACTGAAAAACGAAACAATATGATGGTCTTGAAATTCTGGGATCATAGCAGTGGCTGTAATAGTGGCCACAATAATCCCGTCATCCAGTTTTAATTTGTGGCAGACAGCAATTGTCAGCATGGCCACTAGAGCAAAGGTTAAAGCTCCCTTGCCAAGGAAACTGTAAAAGACGGTTGCTAGCAATGCTCCGATAGCAGAGGCTGGAAAGCGTACCATCGCTTTTTTAATCGAATCAGCAGCCGTATGCTCAACTGTAACAATGGCTGTTATGACAGCAAAAACTATAGGCAAATTAAAAAAACCACAAATTAGTGCGGTTAAAAATACAGAAATCCCCGTTTTTAAAGTACGTCCACCTAAAATTTTAAAACGCTTCAATTTTTGAAACATACATACCACCTAAATTTTTAATAACTGCCCAAAGGTTAACGATTAAATATTATAACCTAAATTTCTACATAACGATAGCCGAAATCCACATTCTTCTTATATAATAGTGTAGTTGGAAATACATAACAGTGGAGGGACTTCAATGAAAAGATGGGGAATATTTTTGTGTTTATTGGTATTATTGGCGGCTTGCGGCGGTGTGAATGGTCAAGAAGACGGGGGAAAAGAGCAAGAAAAGAATAAAGAGCAGGCAACTCAGGAGGCAGACGAGAAAAAAGATTCAGCTAAAGAAGAAAACGAAGAAAATAAAGCTGAAAAAGAAGAAAAAAGCGAGAAATCAGAAGAAGCTGCTGCCGAAGCTTCACCTGAAGAGCCCAAAGAGGTTCAATATCAGATTACCGGTAACTGGGGATTTGAACCGATAAAAGATGCTAATCCTAATGTAGCTCTTTTAACGATAGATGATGCTCCGGATGAACATGGGGTAGAAATGGCTGAAACATTAAAAGCAGCGGAGGCACCAGCTATATTCTTCGTGAATGGACATTTTATCGATTCAGAAGAAGGGAAAGAAGAACTGAAAAAGATTCACGAACTAGGATTTCCAATCGGCAACCACACGATGACTCATGCTTCTTTACCTGACTTATCCCAGGAAGAGCAGAAAGAAGAGATCGTTGGATTGAATGATAAAATTGAGAAAATCATTGGGGAACGTCCTAAGTTTTTCCGTGCACCTTTTGGTCAGAATACAGAATATTCCAAACAGTTAGCTGCTGAAGAGAAGATGCTGCTCATGAATTGGACTTATGGGTACGATTGGAATGAAGAATACATGGAAGCTGACAAACTAGCGGATATTATGGTGAATACGGAATTACTGGGCAATGGAGCGAACCTTCTCATGCATGATCGTGAATGGACGGCTGAAGCGCTTGATGACATTGTAGAGGGACTTCGCGGCAAAGATTATGAGCTCCTTGACCCTGCATTAATTAAAACTCCAAATTAACACGAAAAAAAGGGGAGATTACTTAATCCCCCTTTTTTAATGGACTATTTTAAGCCACAAAAACATACTATGATAGGAGTGCATCTTATTAGTATGTCACATTTTTAAAAATGTTATACTTTTGGGCTTGATTTTTGAAATGTGTCATATTAAAATGAATGTACATTGAAAGCGATTACAAATTATAAGGAGTGGATGTTAATGGGTACAATCGTTTGTCAGGACTGTCAAAAAGTGATTGAACACTATGAAAATGAAAAGGTATCTACCCTTTATAGCACATGCCCTACGTGCCATACATCGGAAAAATAATAGACGCAAAAAGCCCGCTGCCGGAGAGCAGCGGGCTTTTTTTATTTGAAGGCTTTTTGTTCGGTAATGACATGAATGGTTTCAAGTGTTGAATCTTCCGGCCCTTGCACAGGCAGACCTGCTTGAATGTTTTCATGGATATAAGCGATATTATCAGAGTTAATGATCTCTCCAGGGATGAAGATTGGGATACCTGGAGGATAAACCATGACAAATTCAGCACTGATACGACCCACTGCTGAGCGAAGTGGCAGTACTTCCGTAGATGCATAGAAAGCTTCGCGGGGGGAGAGAGAAAGTACTGGAATGTCAGGTACCTTGACTACAATTTCTTTTGGTGCGATTGTTCCGGAGGATTGCTCCGAAAGATCTGTGAGAGCTCCGATTAGCCGGTCAATGTCTTCTTCTCTGTCTCCTGGAGTGATGAGACACAAGATATTATATAAATCCGAAAGCTCGACCTCAATGTTGTAATTCTCTCTTAACCATACTTCTACGTCATAGCCGGAGATGCCTAAATTTTTGACAGAGATAATCAGCTTTGTAGGGTCGTAATCATGTGTAGCATCACTAGCCAAAATTTCGTCTCCCGGACAATAGATAGAAGGAATTTGGTTTATACTTTTGCGCGCGGTTTCAGCAAGCCTTATACACTTCTCCATAAGTTCATGACCATTCATGGCCAGATGACGCCTGGCTGTATCCAGAGAAGCCAGCAAAATATAAGAGGTAGATGTGGTCGTAAGCATCGACATTATCGTCTGCACTCGCTCATGAGATACGAGTCCTTCTCTTAAATTTAACACCGAGCTTTGAGTAAGTGACCCGCCAAGCTTATGAACACTTGTTGCTGCAAGGTCCGCCCCTGCCTGCATAGCAGAGAGCGGAAGACGCTCATGAAAGTGGATGTGTACCCCGTGGGCTTCATCGACGAGTACAGGAATGTCAAAGGAATGAGCAATATCCACGATGTGACTTAGGTCGGCAGTTATTCCGAAGTAAGTCGGGTTAATAACAAGCACACCTTTAGCATCCGGGTGTGCCGTGCAGGCTCTTTCTACAGCTTCTGGGGTTATTCCGTGTGAAATGCCAAGCCTATTGTCCAGCTCTGGATGAATGAACACAGGTTTAGCGCCTGAAAAAATGATAGCTGTCGTGATCGATTTGTGCACATTTCGAGGTACGATGATTTTATCTCCTGGTTGGCAGACGCTCATGATCATCGTCATGATGGCTCCAGAGGTTCCCTGAACGGAGAAAAAGGTATAATCTGCTCCAAAAGCTTGAGCTGCGAGATTTTGAGCATCCTTAATCATACCCTGGGGATGATGCAAGTCATCCAGGGGTTCAATATTGATTAAATCAATGGAAAGGGCGTTATCCCCTATAAACTGCTGAAATTCTTTATCCATCCCTTTGCCGCCTTTATGGCCGGGTATATGAAACTGAGTTGGTTTTTTATCTGCATGATTTTTAACCCCTGTAAATAAAGGAGTTTCGTTCTGATTCATAGCGTATAAGCACCTCTTTTCAATAGAAAGCATGTGAATTATAGCAAAGTACCTTTGGATTTGCTAGTAAAAAAACCAAGCTTGTGCGTCACGTAAGACCTCGTGGTAAACTGTTCTTAAAGGAGGAGAAGCCATGAATTGGAAGACCCAAGTAACAGAGAAATTAGGGATTACTTACCCTGTTATCCAAGGGGGGCTGGCCTATCTTGCGTACGCGGAACTTGCAGCTGCAGTTTCCAATGCGGGAGGTCTTGGACAAATAACAGCCATGAGTATGAATAGCCCAGATGAACTGCGGGCGGAAATTAAGCGGTTGCGTACCTTAACTCGGAATCCATTTGGGGTAAATTTTGCTATTGGACAGCAACGAAGACCATTTGAAGAAATGGTTGCTGTGGCTGTCGAGGAAAACGTTCCCGTCATATCAGTTACGGGCGGTAATCCTAAGCCTGTACTGGAGATGGTAAAGGGTAAAGGTATTAAGACACTTGTACTCGTTGCTGCTAAGCGTCAGGCAGAGAAAGCCGAGGAACTGGGCGCAGACGCAGTTATGGTTGTTGGTCAGGAAGGAGGCGGACATATCGGAAGAGATGATGTCGGCACTTTCGTTTTGACGCCACGTGTGGTGGATGCGGTATCCATTCCTGTGATCGCTTCCGGCGGGATTGGGGATGGCCGGGGACTTATGGCTGCTCTTGCTCTAGGAGCGGAAGGGATCGAAATGGGGACCAGGTTTATAGCAACAAAAGAGTGCCGTCATGCCCATGCCACTTATAAACAAGCGCTTATAGATGCAACTGAGACTTCAACTACTGTCATAAAAAGAAGTCTGAAAGCACCTGCGAGAGCCTTGAATAACCCATGGACGGATGAAATATTAAAGCTGGAAGCTGAGGGCCAGGGGTATGAAGGGTTAAAAAATTACATTAGCGGCGATGCGAATAAGAAATACATTTATGAAGGAGAAGTGGAAGAAGGGTTTGCCTGGGCAGGACAAATTGCTTCAAGCATTACAGATGTACCATCGGTCGGTGAACTGTTTCAACGAATGATTCAAGAGGCTGAAGAAATTCGCAATAAGTGGAGTTAGTACATAAGGAGGTATAAGATGAGCTATCATTATCCAATTGATGAAATTTACTGGACGAAAGAGGAAATTATCGATGTGGTTAACTTTTATTCGAAGGTCGAACAGGCGTATGAAAAACAAGTAAACCGCGAGGAGCTTCTTCTTTCATACACACGCTTCAAACAAATTGTCCCATCTAAAAGTGAAGAAAAGAAGCTTTGCGGCCAGTTTGAAAAGGAATCCGGGTATTCTTGCTATCGGACAGTAAAAAAAGCGAAGGAGTCTGGGGTAGGAGACAAAATAAAAATGGAATCATAAATAATGAAGCAGCCGCATTCCTTGCGGCTGCTTTTCTAATCAAGCTTTTTTTGTATAGCGGTACAATGGTTCGAGCGTTTGGAACGTATCTTTGCAGAGACTTAAAAACGCCTCAGGATCTTTAAGTCTGGCGTCATCACGCTCAAGCTGCTGCCCGCACAAGATTTCTGCTTTCTTAACATGCTTCAGCCTGTCCGTCATGGCATCAAACTTATCAGAATCTACTTCTCCATGAGAGATGGCTTCAGGCTTAGTGTGATCCCCAGACCAGACGAAGTGATCAGGGATGTGATTCATAATCTCTTTTTTGTGAGACTTCAGTATATCGGCGTAGTTTTCTTTAATAGGGCTTTCATATATGACTGCAAACCAAATAAATACGTGCGTTTCCCATAAGCCTACTTGGAAGTGGGGCAGTTTTTTATAGCCTCGTTTATTTGAAGCTAAAGCTGCCCACGTATCGTTTGGAGGGTTAGTTTTACGCCTCGCGTGGCGGGCCACGTGCACAAACATTTCATCTCCAGTCATGGCAGTTACGTCGGGCGCAAGCTCGTTAGCAACCGCCTCTAGTTTCGGAGAAATATTCTTCTTTAAAGCCTCCATGCGGTTATCGAGACCTGGAATGGAGAAAACGTCAAAATCTTTTTGGGTAAATCCTTTAAAAGTGGTCACTCTATCAACTCCTCGGTAAACAATCGGTCTTATTTTACCACATGTAAAAATCTTTACTAAGCAATCTGTTTCAAGGGTTTGAATTTTCTAAAAATGGGTTACATATAAGTAATCTTATTGAAACTTCTCAAGCAATTTCCACATATATATAAAGTAAGGATTTGAAAGGGAGGGTAATGGCAATGAAACATGTCATGGAAGCACTGCGTAAAAGAGAAGCTGAAGAAAAGCTCCCGGTGATCCGCTTGGAGATTGATTACGAATTGGTTACGTTGCATGATGCAATGCTAGCGGAGGATGAAGCCCAGATAAGGAAGAGTAAAAACAGGCTTGCCGAACTTCGTAAACAGCTGATTGAATGGTCTATCGATTAACGAGCAACATATAGTTGCTTGTTTTTTTTGATTTGGTTCTGGTAAACATGCTTATGAATTTCTCATAAAACGGCTTATTCAACTAAAGGGCCGGTTACTTTAAGACTCAGTTTCGAGATAAATGGGGTCCGTTACGAGATTAGGAGGTGGCTGGTGGGGAAATAACTCGTCTTGTTCCATCACCCAGACACTCGAGACATAAGCCGTTCATCAACGGCTGGAAAAACCACCAGCCTTTTGATGCTCGGCTTATGCTGGTCGTGTCTTTCAGGGTGATTGCACATTTGAACACTTTCCTATGGGGGAACGGTGAGCTTCCTCGCTCGTTTCACTCCCTGCGGGATCTCACCTAGTCCCTACTCCCGTTCTTACACTCATGATCGATGGAGTCATAAGCAAATGCCTAAACGGCGTGGAGTGCTATCCAGCTCCAGCACCTAGCGGCTTAGTGAGACTTCCTTCACTTCTGTACGATAAGGCAACATCGAATCGCTTTGCTCTTCGTGTTTTCTTTATCTCCGCCAGCTCAGTCCAGTCCATACGCCGCTGACCAAGGTGCTTCCGCTTTCAACCTGGGAGTCTCGCCATTTCCCCACCAACCCAGCCAAGGGAGAATAACGGACCCTTTCAGAAGAGAGAATGCTCTTCTTCTAAATAGGTCCTAATGCTTCTATGACAAGCTTTTTCACATCGTTTTAGCATGAAATACACTCTTCATCCTATCCTTTTTCTCGTCAAGCAACCAGTGTATTTAGTGGTTTCGAGTTTCTGATTCGGCCAGGTCAGGAGGGGGGACGATGTAGACTCCTGCGGGATGAAAATGACAGGGGAGACCCCGGAAGGCGAAGCCTGAGGAGGCTCCGCGCAGAAGGGGAGGTTCGACTAAGAACGCCACGTCGTGTGGCAACGTCGAACGACCCTGCGTCATGCAGGGCCGGAAAGCGAAATCGTCCCCCGCAGGAGCTTCCGCTCAACAAATATCTCGAAGTCAGTCTTCAACTAAAGGGAGCTTTTCTGTGAAGATCAATGTGGAGAGATAATATAGCTTTAGAGGTAAATATGTGAAATAACCCCCCGGGATTTGATATGATAGAAACCATCTGATGTAAAGGAGTATGAGAACATGGATATACAAAGAAAAGAAGAGCTTTATGAGCAAGCTAAGCAATGGATTTTGGAAGCAGGATCCCATATACGAGACCATATCGATGCTCCAAGATCGATTCAGACGAAATCGAACCCTAATGACTTAGTAACGGAAATGGATCAGCAGACAGAGCAGTTTTTTGCCGATAAAATAAGGGACAACTACCCCGATCATCTGTTATTAGGTGAGGAAGGTTTTGGAGATTCACTAGAGGACTTAAAAGGCACCATCTGGATAGTCGATCCAATAGACGGTACAATGAACTTCGTTCATCAAAAAAGGAATTTTGCAATCTCGATTGGTCTATATGAAGATGGAGTTGGTGAAATCGGTCTTATTTATAATGTAATGGAGGACGTATTGTATTCAGTTAAAAGAGGACAAGGAGTCTTTAAAAATGAAAAGCAGCTTCCTAATCTTAACGATTCAAGACCACTTAAGGAATCCATTCTTACGTTAAATACAACATGGCTGATCCCTGAAAATCCACATGTAGAGCATAAAAGTATTCAGGAATTAGTAAAAACCATTCGAAGCACACGCTCCTATGGTTCGGCTGCTCTTGAGTTAGCATTTGTTGCTGAAGGTATTGTGGACGGGTATTTAACTATGTCGCTGATGCCATGGGATTATGCGGCCGGAGCCATTATGATTCAAGAAGTAGGAGGGACCGTTACACGTGCAGATAAGGGTGAGCTTGATCTTTTAAATTCAACCACTGTTTTAGCGTGCCGCTCCAATATATATCACGAAATTATCGACGATTATGTACAGCTCAAAACAAAAGAAAGCGACCGCTAAAAAGGGTCGCTTTTCTTATGTATTCAGTTTTCTCTTTAATCGAAGTCCAAAGCTCATAATACCGAAACCGAGTATAAAAAAGAAGCCGGCCAGCCAGAAGTTTTCCTGGCCAATAGCAAACCCTACAGAAATAAACGATAGTATGACAAAGATGGCCAACAAGACCATGTTCATTTGAAAGTTCTTCAACAAGTTCACCCCTATTCAAAAACTATTATAAAGGATTTGTCCAAAAAATGAAAATTGTTGAATGGGTAGCTTCTTTAGATTGTATCTAGTATCATAAAGCGTAGAATAGAGGAGAATACGAGGAGGAACATCATGGCAGACAACACAACATTGACCGTCCCGAGCGATTTATGGCCGATCGCTGATTTCTTTTTCCAGGGTCTCGGCAATGAAGTAAATATGAATGACGAATCGGAAGTAGGAATGTTGTTTCGTTCCTTTCTGCTTTTATACTTAACCACTGTTATTCTGGCTATTGTTACCTTTAAGCTGGGTTTTGCCCGAAAGCTCCCGCTTATGAAAACAATAGTCGTATATGCGGTACTAATCATTGGTACTTTTCTATTAACGCTGATTCTGGGATTGAACCTGCCCCTGCCAGAAAGTTTATTAGTAGCTGCTGTGATTATGGGCGTGTACAGGCTGCGATTGCACCGGGAACGAAAAGAGAAACAATCTTAAAAAGGAAGGCTCCTGTATAAGAGGGAGCCTTCCTTTATTATTGGTAGCCATCAACTATGGCAAATGGTTTTCTTTTTTTCGTTCACGATTGAAGCGGAATTGACCGGTAGCCAGCCGTTTTTTTGTGTTTTCTTCAATACGGTCATGGCAGGTCTGGCACATATAGGTGTGAATCCGTCTATTTCTCAATCGCTTAGCTTGCAGACAGTAGCTGTCTATTTTTTCAATGTTGTCGCAAATAACGCACTGTACACGCACAATTCTCACCTCAATACTAACTATCAATGTATCCATCATAACATATTTGATGGATATAAGTGTAATTTTATCCGTTTTCATGTTTGAGTTTCACATGGGAGGGAAAGGTTAAATACAAGTAATAGAAAGGATGGTTTTTGTGAGAAAACGTTGGATTGTTACCGCAGTAGGAGCCGTTGCCGGAGGTACGATTGCTTACTTCATGAAAGACGAAGACAATAGAAAGCAAGTCGTCGATAAGGCAAAATCCGTAAAAGATAATTTTGGCCAAAAAGATAACCTCCCAGTAGAAGAAGCTGGAAGACCTGAAGAAACCGCAGATCATGATAATGCAAAGATGGTTTCTGAGGGATCCCAGTTTGGTGTTCAATACTATAATGAACTGACAGAGAAAGAAAGAGAAATTCTAGAAAAAAGCAACAGCTAAATCCTTCAGGGATTTAGCTGTTTTTCTGTCACTGTTCTTTGGATTGTTCTTTTTCAATTTGGTTCAGTTTCTTATTTTCGTTTTTAGGAATGGACTCCTGATTTGGGTTCGTTGGCGGAGAGTCATTGGCAGGACCTTCAGGCATATACCGCGCAACGATCTGGGTGAGTTCATCTGTTACAGCTTCCACCGGATGTCCCTGGGACATCTTCTTGCCAAGACCGCGCAGGCGCTCAACCCCGTCAGCATCAGCTATGACGAGCGCCTGTTTACCGTAAGGATCGTGCTTTAGAGCTTCAGCGACAGAATATTTTATAACGCCTACTCGAGAACGATCTAAATCTTTATCTACGTCTACTCCTACGGCTACATAATTGCCTAAAACGATGGCTGTAGCATCATGTACATCAGGGACTTCAACAGCAAGATTCGCCAGGCGGCGAGCAATTTGCTGACTGGTCATATTCTTTCGCTTAATTGGATCAGAATCACTAACATACTGAAATTCCGAATTATTCTGTCTTTCTTGCAATAGAGACTCTTCATCAGTTTGCTGACATGCTGCGAGAAGCAGCAAAAGAACGGCAAATAATAATTTTTTCAATTGGCACACCACTTTTTAGTTCTAGGTTGCGTTTTATCTAAAAAATTATACAAAAAAGGACAGCTTGAAAAGCTGCCCCATTCTTTATTTCATAATTATTTTTTTTATTCCTTTAATCGGTTGGGAACGGTTAGAGCCATCATTAAAATATAGATGGACCGGTCCATTTTCTTTTAGTGGTTTTCCTTCTTCGGCGAATAGAACTACTGATTCCGCAAGCTGATCAGCTGTAATGGTGTGTTCTCCTTCGTCTGTCACAAGGGCCGCTTCCTTTACTTCTGGGTCTGGCTCGCTGGTATGAAGAAAAGGTTTTAGTGGCATAAGAAATGTACCTTTTAATATTTGTTCTTTTTCCTGACGGCGTATGCTTTTATTTACGGGAGGGTTAAGCTTTTGCTGATAAACTTCCCTGGTGAAACGTAAAGACTTTCTTTTTATTTCATCTTCTTCTTCCTCTTCGGCTTGTGCTTTCTCAGGGTGAAATACTTGATCGAATGTCATTTTACGGTCATCAAATATCCAAACTGTAGGATCTAGCGTAATTGGAAATTTCACATTTCCTTGTATTTGAACAATCATGGATGCAGCCACCTTTCATTTAAAAATCATCCATCCAAATCATAGCAAAAAATGAAGTCGATTTCATTAATAGGAGGTCTTTTAGCATGAATAAAGAAATTACCACTGAAATTTTGGAAGAGTGGTTAGAGAATGTCAGACCGTATGCCTATGATGGGCAAGTGGCTGATTATATACCCGCGTTATCCCGCCAGAATCCAGAAGAATTGGCTGTCGCCATCCATTATATAGATGGCAGCTCCATTCATGCGGGGGAGATCGAGGCAACTTTTACCCTGCAAAGTATTACGAAGGTTATTTCTCTGGCTTTGGCATTAATGGATAATGGCGAAGATTATGTATTTGATCATGTCGGGATGGAGCCGACAGGGGATCCTTTCCATTCGATTTATCGGTTGGAGCAGCTCCCTTCCAAGCCTTTAAATCCTATGATCAATGCCGGAGCTCTCTCCGTTACCCACATGATTCACGGAGATACTCCTGACGAAAAGGTGGGAAGACTGCTAAGCTTCGTCCATGAAATGACGGACGATCATACCATTGGCTATAACCAGGAAGTGGCAGCCTCTGAGTTTGAAACTGCTTTCTTGAATCGTTCTCTACTCTTCTATATGAAACAGCATAAGATCGTTACAGGAAGCGTTGAAGAAACACTTGATGCCTATACGAAGCAGTGTGCTATTGAAGTTAATGTTCCGCAACTGGCAAGGATTGGGGCGTTATTTGCTAATGAAGGCAGAGACTTAGATTCTGGACGTCAGATCATTCCAAAACACTTTGCACGTATTTGCAAAACGTTTATGGTTACTTGCGGCATGTACGATGCATCCGGCTCTTTTGCGATTAAAGTAGGAATGCCGGCCAAGAGCGGAGTTTCCGGCTCAGTGGTGGCTTCTTTAAACGGATTCGGCGGAATTGCCGTCTATGGTCCTAGTCTTGATGAGAAGGGGAATAGTGTCGTTGGCCTCAGACTTTTGGAACTATTGTCGAATCGCTATAATTTGTCTATTTTTTAAATAGATAAGCTAATTGAATCTTGCAATTTTCCTTCCCAGACGATAATATTATTAAAAGAATGACTGTAATGGGAGGGGATAATGATGTTGTCTGATGTGGCTGTGGATCATCGTGAGAAAGCCTACGCCCTTCTAAAAGAAGACGCTGATAAGATTTTAAAATTAATAAAAGTACAGATGGACAATTTGACTATGCCTCAGTGTCCACTTTATGAAGAAGTTTTAGATACACAAATGTTCGGTTTATCACGCGAAATTCATTTCGCCGTCCGGCTGGATTTAATCAGCGAAGAGGAAGGTAAACAAATATTAGATAATTTAGAACAACAACTAAACGTCTTACATGAGGCTGCTCAAAAATCATGAATGGACAAGCTCAAATTGCGACAAGTTCTGTTGTAATTTGAGTTTTTTTTGTAAAAGTGAGCTTGAAGCTCATACATATTGAAATGGAATGTCTAATAAGAAGGAATTTTGCAGTAGGAAAGAGAACAAATATATAAAGTAGGGATGAATAAACATGATTCGACATTTAAAAACGTATGATTTTAGCTTATTATTTGCCCCTATTGCTCTGGTAGCTTTCGGCACCGTCATGATTTACAGTGCAAGTATGGTTTATGGACCGATTCGGTATGATGTCGCCAGTAACCACTTCCTTATGAACCAGCTTCAATGGTTCGGAATTGGTCTGTTCCTGATGATCACCGTTTCTTTAATCCCTTACCGGCATTGGCAGCGCCTCTCTAAGCTTGCAGTACTGCTTATGATTTTTTTGCTTGGAGGTTTATTTTTCTTCGGTACAGAAGTGAATAACGCCGTGTCGTGGTACAACTTAGGATTTATGAACTTTCAGCCGGCTGAATTTGTTAAAGTCGGGCTTATTATCTACCTTTCTTCTGTGTTTTCAAAGAAACAGCGATACATTAACCATTTTTCAAAAGCCGTAGTTCCACCGCTTATTTTAACCATTTTGATCCTTGGCATGATAATTAGACAGCCGGATATTGGATCAGCAGCTGTCATTGGATTAATTGCCAGCCTTATCATTATGAGTTCGGGTATCCGTGGAAAACACATTTTGTTTTTAGTTGGCGTGACAGCCGCGATTCTTGTGGTCGGCGGTTCACAGATGGTGACAGATGAACGGTTGGAGCGGTTCTCAGGAGCTTATCAGCCTTTTGAATCTCCAGACGAGGATGGTTATCACTTAATTCAATCTTATGTAGCTATTGGAACTGGAGGTCTGTTGGGCGAGGGGCTCGGACAGGGAGTCCAGAAATTAGGGTACTTACCAGAACCTCATACCGATTTCATTATGGCCGTTATTGCAGAGGAACTAGGATTTATTGGAGTCGCCATTACTGTCGGGCTTTTAGCACTAATTGTTTTAAGAGGACTTTACATTTCTTCAAAATGCAGGGATGCATTCGGAGCCCTTCTCGCGATTGGCATATCCTCAATGGTTGCCATACAGACCATGATCAACCTTGGAGCCATGAGCGGACTGTTACCGATTACAGGAGTCACGCTTCCGTTTGTGAGTTACGGAGGTTCATCCCTGATCATTCTCATGTTTGCGATTGGGATACTAAATAATATTGCCCGGACTGTCAAAGCGAAGGAAGAAGAGCACGAGGAGTTCGAAGTGCCAGAGCAGACGAGTACGAATCGTTACAGGACTAATGGAGGAGTGAGATCGTGGCAGAACTAAGAAAAATTAATAAAGTATTAGTAGCGAACCGCGGAGAGATTGCTATCCGAGTTTTTCGGGCATGTACCGAATTAAATATACGAACGGTAGCGGTTTATTCTCAAGAAGACACTGGCTCCTATCACCGCTATAAAGCGGATGAAGCCTACCTGGTCGGAAAAGGAAAGAAACCGATTGATGCTTATCTCGATATTGAAAACATAATCGAAGTTGCTAAAAGCGTTGGAGTGGATGCTATTCACCCGGGGTACGGTTTCCTATCGGAAAATATCGCTTTTGCCCGCAGGTGTGAGGAAGAAGGTCTGATCTTTATCGGACCGACAAGTGAGCATTTAAATATGTTCGGCGATAAAGTAAAGGCCAGAGATCAGGCTGTGCAAGCAGACATACCTGTTATTCCAGGAAGCGATGGACCCGTAGACGGACTGGAAGAGATTCGTGAATTCGGCGATCAACATGGCTATCCGCTGATGATCAAAGCTGCTATGGGCGGAGGTGGACGAGGAATGAGGGTTGTCCGCAGTGCTGAAACCTTGTCCGAATCTTATGACAGGGCTCGCTCTGAAGCCAAGGCAGCCTTTGGCAGTGATGACGTTTATGTAGAGAAATTGATTGAAGAACCGAAGCACATCGAAGTTCAGATTATCGGGGATCATGAAGGAAATATCGTTCATCTGTATGAAAGAGACTGCTCGGTGCAGCGGCGTCATCAGAAAGTGGTCGAAGTTGCACCCAGCGTTTCTCTAGATGAACAGTTAAGAGAAAAGATTTGTCAGGCTGCCGTGCAGCTGATGGATAACGTAGGTTATATAAATGCAGGAACCGTAGAATTTCTAGTTACAGGAAACGAATTTTATTTTATAGAAGTCAATCCGAGAGTCCAGGTAGAGCACACCATTACAGAAATGATTACGGGTGTGGATATCGTGCAGACTCAAATCCTGATAGCTGAGGGCCACGCTTTACATAGCTCAGAAGTCGCTATCCCTCACCAAGAAGAGATCCGAACGCACGGGTATGCTATTCAGTCAAGGGTTACAACTGAAGATCCTCTTAATAATTTCATGCCGGATACCGGAAAAATTATGGCGTACCGGACCGGAGGAGGTTTCGGGGTGCGTCTCGATGCGGGGAATGGGTTCCAGGGAGCCGTGATCTCTCCATACTATGATTCACTGCTCGTTAAATTATCGACTTGGGCGCTGAATTTTGACCAGGCTGCGCATAAGATGGTCCGTAATTTAAAGGAGTTTAGAATCCGTGGAATCAAGACCAACATCCCGTTCTTAGAAAACGTTATTCAGCACAAGCAATTCTTAAACGGAGAATATAATACGATGTTTATTGATCGTTCTCCTGAATTGTTTGTTTTTCCTAAACGAAAAGACCGCGGTACCAAGATGCTTTCCTATATTGCTGATCGGACTATTAATGGATTTGAGGGCTATGGAAACCGGAAGAAGCCCACTTTCCATAATCCAAGAGTGCCAGACTTAAAATTTTCTGAGTCTATGCCGACAGGGACGAAGCAGATTCTAGACGAGAGAGGGCCGGAAGGTTTAGCAGAATGGTTGAAGGCACGGCCTGAAGTATTACTTACGGATACAACATTTCGCGATGCTCACCAGTCTCTTCTTGCGACAAGAGTCCGGACAAAAGATTTAGAGAATATTGCGGAACCGACTGCCCGCCTGCTGCCCCAGTTGTTTTCACTGGAAATGTGGGGTGGAGCTACGTTTGATGTATCCTACCGCTTTTTGAAAGAAGATCCATGGGAAAGATTACTGAAATTAAGAGAAAAGGCACCTAATGTCCTTTTTCAAATGCTGCTTCGTTCTTCGAATGCTGTAGGTTATAAAAACTATCCAGACAATCTCATTCGTGAGTTTGTAGAAAAAAGCGCCAGTGCAGGTATCGATGTCTTCCGTATTTTCGATAGTCTTAACTGGGTGGAAGGTATGAAACTGACCATTGATGCGGTGCGTCAAAATAATAAAGTTGCGGAAGCTGCTGTCTGCTATACCGGTGATATTTTAGATTCAACAAGACCGAAATATGATTTGGAATATTATAAGAAAGTAGCGAAAGACTTACAGGATGCAGGCGCTCACATTCTTGGAATTAAAGATATGGCAGGGCTTTTAAAACCTGAAGCTGCTTACCAATTAATCACCACTCTGAAAGAAACTATTGATATCCCGATACACCTGCATACACATGATACAAGCGGAAATGGTATTTTTACCTATGCTAAAGCCGTGGAGGCAGGCGTGGATGTGGTGGATGTAGCGGCCGGCCCAATGGCAGGCTTAACCTCCCAGCCAAGTGCAAACAGCCTGTACTATGCCCTTGAAGGAAGTGCAAGAAAGCCCGAAGTAGATATTCAGTCGTATGAAAAGCTAGGGCACTTTTGGGAAGACACAAGGAAGTACTATACCGACTTTGAAAGCGGTATGATGGCGCCTCATACTGAGGTATATGAACACGAGATGCCGGGAGGACAGTACAGTAATCTCCAGCAGCAGGCTAAAGCTGTAGGATTGAGTCCCCGCTGGGATGAAGTGAAAAAGATGTACCGGCGTGTGAATGACATGTTCGGCGATATCGTGAAAGTGACCCCTTCTTCAAAAGTCGTCGGGGACATGGCACTTTATATGGTACAAAATGGTTTAAACGAAGATGATGTCTATGAGCGTGGTGATTCTCTGGACTTTCCAGACAGTGTAGTGGAATTTTTCCAAGGTTATCTAGGTCAGCCTTACGGAGGATTTCCTGCAGAATTGCAGCGCATTATCCTTAAAGGCCGCGAGCCGCTTCTTGTTCGTCCGGGAGAGCTACTAGATCCTGTAGATTTCAACAACCTTAAAGAAACCTTATTTCATTCCCTGGACCGTCAGGTGACAAGCTTCGATATGATCAGTTATGCTCTTTATCCAAAAGTTTTCATGGACTATCAAAAATTCACAGAGCAGTATGGAGATATGTCCGTACTGGATACACCTACATTTTTCTATGGAATGCGACTTGGTGAAGAAATAGAAGTGGAAATTGAACAAGGGAAAACACTAATTGTTAAAATGGTATCAATTGGGGAAGCACAAGTGGATGGAACAAGAACCGTTTATTTTGAACTGAACGGTCAGCCGCGTGAAGTGGTCGTGCGCGACGAAAATGTTAAAGCCACTGTGCAACAGCGTCCTAAAGCAGATAAATCTAATACAAAACATATAGGTGCCAGTATGCCTGGAACTGTTATTAAAGTAATTTCTGCGCAGGGTGAAAATGTGAAAAAAGGTGATCATCTCATGATTACCGAAGCCATGAAAATGGAGACGACCGTTCAAGCTCCATTTGATGGGGTAATTAAAGCTATTTATGTGGAAAATAATGAAGCTATTCACGTAGGAGACCTATTGATCGAATTTGAGTAATATAGTTTAGACGATCTGCCTGTTCGATAAAGGCAGATCGTTTTTTGATGTCTCCACAGGTAATAGAGTAGATATGAAGAAAAGAAGCCTGGATTTATTATTAGTGATCATAAACGAAAGTTTGTACGTTTTTGGCATATTAATTATGTAGGTTATTAAACTAAAGGGCCGTTTACTGTAAGACTCGATTTCGAGGTATTCCAGGTCCGTTGCTAATAAAGAGAGTGGGCTGGCTACGGGAACAACTCGCTTTCCTGCGGGGGAACTGGCAAGCCTCCTCAGTCGTTACCACTCCTTGTGGGGTCTCGCCTAGCTCCTTCTCCCGCGGGAGTCTCGTCGTTTCCTTCGCCATCCCAACCATAGGAGAAGAACGGTCCCTTCTATAAGAGAATCCAGCGTCCTACATTAATCTTACATGCTTCTATAGCGGGGATTATGCACACGTACGCGCTTATTGTGATAAGTTGATCTCCATCATAAACCGGCACGTTTCCCAAGGTTTCGAGCTCCATGTATCGCAAGGTTCGGAGGGGGACGATGTAGACTCCTGCGGGATGAAAATGACAGGGGAGACCCCGGAAGGCGAAGCCTGAGGAGGCTCCGCGCATTCCTGCGGAAAGCGAAATCGTCCCCCGGAGGACCTTCCGCTCAACAAATACCTCGAAATCAAGTCTTCCAGAAACGGGAGCTTTACTGTGAAATCAAGATGAGAATAATTTAGCTATATGCTGGATTTATAGACGAAGTGATGCCTTGAAAAACCATTACCGAGATGTAACATTATTTTTACTTTTTATGAACGAAACCTTGCATTCCGGTCTGGAATTTGCTAGAAATAAATAGGTGGCTGACAATCGTCAAGAAATAGTCAATAAATGTCAGCCTATAATAACATGCTGTACGTTACAATAGGTATAAACATGGGATTTTGGCCTGTGAAAGATGTCACAGATTTGTCACAAATTAATAAAAATCTATTGTTTAAATAGATAGAAGGTTAATTCCATGATACAATTACCTTGATGTTTCTTGTCCTCAAAGGATTTTTAGAGGCAGAAACAGTTCTCAACTTTACGCTCACCAGCAGATGTAAAGGAAGTGTAAAGAAGGTAGAAGGAGGAGGATATTACGATGGACAACCCTAGAACAGTCGAATCCGCTTCTACAGACATGATCGGTCAGACACCTGTCCGAGAATCTTCAATGTTAGCTGATATAAAGAGTCTGATTAAAGTAGGTATCATCAATTCCAATTTAATAACAACATTTGCAGGATTCTGGCTTGCTTTGCATTTCACAGGATCTTCTTTTATAGACCACTGGGTCACTTTCCTGTTGACCATGGCCGGTACCGCTTTAGTGATAGCGGGTGGCTGTATTATTAACAATTGGTATGATAGAGATATCGATCCGATTATGTCGCGTACGAAAAATCGTCCGACAGTGACCGGAACGATGTCATTATCTCTAATAAAAGGGCTCGGAATCGGCACATCCCTGCTTGGGTTTCTGGTTCTGTTATTTACCACTGTGGAAGCCGCGCTCTTTGGAGCGTTTGGATGGTTTGTCTACGTCGTACTTTACACGATGTGGTCTAAGAGACGGTACACTATTAACACAGTGGTGGGAAGTTTCTCAGGTGCTGTACCCCCATTAATTGGATGGGCAGCTATTGATCCTGGCCTTCAGCTTGAAGCTATCATCTTGTTTCTGATCATGTTTATATGGCAGACGCCTCATTTCCTAGCATTAGCCATGAAGAAAAAGGAAGACTATAAAGCAGCTGGTATTCCTATGCTCCCGGTTGTGCATGGTTTTGAAATGACAAAGCGTCAAATTGTCATCTATGTAGCGTGTTTACTTCCGCTGCCGATTTATCTGGCTTCATTAGGCAGCATATTTTTAATTATTGCCTTCACGCTGTCAGCCGGCTGGCTGGTACTTGGCATCTACGGATTCTTTATGAAAGATGATTACAAGTGGGCTACTTGGATGTTTGTTTATTCTTTGAACTATTTGACGATCATGTTCTTAATGATGGTTGTAGTTACACTGCCGTTTCCTTTTTAAAGTACTGACTCAATTTTTATTGAGTCAGTTCCTTAATAAATAAAGTACTTACAAGAGAAAGAGAGGTATCACTTATGAGAGGTTGGATGGGAAAATTCCGTACTCTGGCGCTATTCGGAGCTCTTACCTTAATCCTGTCGGGTTGTGGTGTAGATAATCTGAGTGCCTTGAAACCTAAGGGCTACGGAGCGGAATTATTATTAGATCTTATGATGATCAGCATTGCGATCATGATTTTTGTATTCGTTATCGTAATGGCCATTTATGCATTTGTTCTTATTCGTTATCGACAGAGGAAAGGACAAGAGAACATTATTCCGAAGCAGACGGAAGGTAATAAAGCACTGGAAGTAATTTGGACAGTAATACCAATTATATTACTTCTTGTATTAGCTGTGCCTACCGTACAGGCTACCTTTGATTTAGCGGATCAATCATCTCAAGAAGATGAAAGCGCTATGACGATTGAAGTTACAGGAAATCAGTACTGGTGGCACTTCAACTATCCAAAAGAGGAGATTGCCATAAGTCAAGAGATGTACATCCCTACAGGGGAACGCGTATACTTAAATCTTAAATCCAGTGACGTTATTCACTCTTTCTGGCTGCCTTCAATTGCTGGAAAAATGGATACAAACCCTGGTGAGAACATGAACACGATGTACTTAGAAGCATACGAAGAAGGAGTATATTGGGGGCATTGTGCAGAACTGTGCGGTCCTTCCCACTCCTTAATGGACTTCCGGGTCGTAGCGGTCAGTCCTGATAAATTCGAACAATGGAAAGAAGACATGCAGAACGTAGATCCTGAAGCAACTCCTGAGACTACATCCGCTCAAGAGGGACAGGAATTGTTCAATAATAACTGTATGAGCTGTCATGCGATTGGAGGATCATCGGCCGGTGTAGGTCCAAACCTGACGAACTTTGGAAACCGCGAGAAGATAGCCGGTATATTAGAACCTTCCAAAGAAAATCTGGTGAATTGGATTGTTCACCCTGATGAAGTTAAGCCAGGCAATAACATGCCAGCAAACCTTGTATCAGAAGAGGAAGCCGGTAAAATTGCCGATTATTTACTTCAGCTTAAACATTCAGAAGTAGGAAATGATATCCCTACTCGAAATACAGATAAGTAAATTATTCAAAATCGAGAAAGAGGTTTGAAAAGGGAGGTTAAAGCGTGAGTACTACAGCAGCGCAAAAAGGTGGGCTCGGCGCTGCGATTTGGGATTACTTGACTACTGTAGACCATAAGAAGATTGCACATCTTTACTTGGTAGCAGGCGGTCTGTTCTTCTTAATCGGCGGGCTAGAAGCCATGTTAATACGAATTCAATTGATGAAACCAGATAATAATTTCATCTCTGCCGGGCTTTATAATGAAATGATTACGATGCATGGTACAACAATGATTTTCTTAGCAGCCATGCCGCTTATATTCGCTTTAATGAATGCGGTGGTTCCGCTGCAGATAGGAGCGCGAGACGTAGCGTTTCCATTCTTGAACTCATTAGGGTTCTGGCTGTTTCTTTTTGGCGGACTAATGCTAAATGTTTCCTGGTTTACAGGAGGAGCTCCGGATGCGGGTTGGACTAACTACGCACCGCTATCCACCACATCACCGGGACATGGAGTAGATTATTATGTGATGGGGCTTCAGATTTCAGGGGCTGGTACATTAATCGGTGGGATTAACTTCCTTGTAACCATCGTTAATATGAGAGCGCCAGGGATGACTTATATGCGTATGCCACTGTTTACATGGTCTACGTTTGTTACAAGTACGCTGATTCTGTTTGCTTTCCCTGCGTTAACAGTAGGACTGTTCCTTATGATGTTTGACCGCATGTTTGGTGCCGCATTCTTTGATGTGGCAAAAGGCGGAAACGTCATTATCTGGGAGCACTTATTCTGGATATTCGGACACCCGGAAGTTTATATCTTAATTCTTCCTTTGTTTGGAGCATTTAGTGATATATTCTCAACTTTTTCTAAAAAACGATTGTTCGGTTACTCAGCGATGGTTTTCGCAACCGTTTTGATTGGTTTCCTTGGTTTCATGGTGTGGGCTCACCATATGTTTACCGTAGGTATGGGACCAATCGCGAACTCCATATTTGCCGTAGCAACAATGGCAATTGCTGTTCCAACCGGTATAAAAATATTTAACTGGCTCTTCACAATGTGGGGCGGACAGATAAGAATGACCTCAGCTATGCTCTGGTCTGTAGCGTTCATTCCTTCTTTTACTATCGGAGGTATGACAGGCGTTATGCTTGCAGCAGCTGCAGCTGACTTTCAGTATCATGATACTTATTTCGTGGTTGGTCACTTCCATTACGTTATCGTTGGTGGTGTAGTCTTTGGTATATTTGCAGCACTGCATTACTGGTGGCCGAAAATGTTTGGTAAAGTACTTAATGAAAAGCTTGGTAAATTGGCATTTTGGCCGTTCTTTATTGGCTTCCACTTAACATTCTTTATCCAACACTTCCTTGGTCTCATGGGGATGCCGCGACGTTACTGGGTTTTCCTTGAAGGACAAGGGCTTGAAGCAGGTAATATGATTAGTACAATCGGTGCATTCTTTATGGCTATTGGTACTGTTATCTTCTTGATCAATATTGTCTATACATCGGTTAAGGAGAAGAAAGTGAGCGGTGATCCTTGGGACGGCCGTACATTGGAATGGACGATACCTTCACCGCCACCTCATTATAACTTTGTGCAGACACCATTAGTACGTGGATTAGATCCACTATGGGTTGAGAAAACGGAAGGCAAAGAAGGTATGACACCGGCAGAACCACTTGGCGACATTCATATGCCAAACGCTTCCATCCTGCCTTTCACAATGTCATTAGGTCTATTTATCGCTGGATTCGGGTTTATTTATCAAACAGATGATAAAATGTGGCTCGTGGCATGTGTAGTTGGTATGGCGATCACACTCGGTTCTATGCTGATTCGTTCCGTGAAAGATGATCTTGGACACCATATTCATAAAGAAGAGCTTGAAGAAGATATTAAGAAGGGGGTTGGCAAATAATGAGTCATGAAGATGTACTGAATCCAAAACAGATGCCGCATGATCCGGAAAAAGCCACCCTTGAAGGTGAAAACAAGTTCCTTGCTTTTTGGTTTTTCCTGGGTGGAGAAACCGTGTTATTTGCGAGTCTATTTGGAACCTATATTGCATTAAATAGTTCCACCGTGGGGGAGAATACTCCTGAACACTTGTTTGGGCTGGAGCTTGTCTTTATAATGACCATGATGCTTTTAACAAGTTCTCTTACAAGTGTGTATGCTATGTACCACATGAAGAATCACGATTTCCGTAAAATGCAGACGTGGTTAGCAATTACTGTTCTTTTGGGTCTTGCTTTCTTGGGTTTTGAGATTTATGAGTTTTTCCATTATGTTCATGAGTATGAGTTTACCTTTGGGTCTTCGGCTTTCGCTTCGGCGTTTTATACACTAGTCGGTTTTCACGGAGCACACGTTCTATTTGGATTATCCTGGATCGTTACATTGATGCTCAGAAATCAAAAACGCGGCTTGAACTTATATAACGCTCCAAAGTTCTATGTCGCCAGTCTTTACTGGCACTTCATTGACGTAGTATGGGTGTTTATCTTCACAGTCGTTTACCTTATGGGAAAGGTGGGTTAAGCAATGGAACATAGCTCCCATTCGAAACCATCCAGACAGAGGGAATATGAAAAGAAACAGCATAAAGAAGAGATGAAGCAGCAGGTCATCACTTTCGTACTAATGATTTTGTTCACTTTTGTGGCCTTTGGTATGGTGATTATGGAAGTGAATTCTTACTTCATTATTCCAACTTTAATTATCCTGGCCATAGTACAGGTGGTCTTCCAGCTTTATTACTTTATGCATATGAAGAACAAAGGGCATACCATGCCTGCGATGATGATGTATGGTGGCGCTGCAGTTGCGGGACTGACCATTATCACTTTTGCCTCCATTATCTGGTGGTAATTAAAAACAAAGTAAGAAAAGATAACTCATTACAAAAAGACCGGGTCTCCGGTCTTTTTGTATGCTTGTGGAAGTTATGGCTAAATTATGAACAATCCTTGTTCTCCCTTTGAAGGACTCGTTTTTTTGTGTAAAGTTAGTTAAAATAGAGAAGAAAGAAATAAAACTGAGGTGAGATGCCAATGTGGTTAGAACTTCAAATCTTCGGCTTCCGAGCATTATGGAGTCCTTTTTATTTAGTATTTGTCTGTTTGTTAGCGGCTCTTTATTTTTATATAACCGGACCAAAAAGACCAGAAGGCACGGAACCTCCTTCTATATCACAACAAGTGATGTTCTATTCAGGTATGGTTCTGCTCTATGTCGTTAAAGGGTCCCCTGTCGATCTGTTAGGTCATATTATGTTTACGGCTCATATGACACAGATGGCTCTTTATTATCTGTTATTTCCTATACTGATCATCAAAGGCCTGCCGTCCTGGATTTGGAAGAAGCTTTTCCAGGTAAAAGGCCTGGGGAATATACTACGTTTCTTCACGAAACCTCTATTGTCGCTTCTATTATTTAACGGCTTGTTTTCTTTGTATCATATGCCTGTCATTTTCGACTTTGCCAAATCAGATGAAATTGCCCACGCCATTATTACTACGGTAATTCTGTTTACTGCTTTTGTGATGTGGCTGTCTGTATTCCCTCCATTAGAGGAGTTAAACAGACTTAGTCCGATCATGAAGATTGGTTTCATCTTTGCCAATGGAGTACTTATAACGCCTGCTTGTGGATTGATCATTTTTGCAGGGACTCCTTTATATGAAACCTATTCCCAATCCGGGGCGTGGATTCAGGCGATGAGTCTATGTGTGCCAGCCAATGTACTTAATGATATCGCAGCCAATTTAAGCGGTCCAAGCTACTTTACGCCGATGCCTCTGGTTGAGGATCAGCAGCTGGGCGGAATTATTATGAAAATTACTCAAGAAATTATTTTTGGAGCGATCATCGCTTATATATTCTTTAGCTGGTTTAACCAGGAGAGGAACACCATAGATCCAATGCCTTCTCATATACCAAGCGAATCTTAAGATCGGGGAAAGTCTATCGCAGCGAATAGACTTTCCCTGTACTATTGTTTTAGTTGCCCGAAAAGAGGTGGAAAAATGCCATTATTACCGACCCTTAGTACATTTTTTATCGTATTAAGCGCTGTACTCGTAGCTATTGGTTGGATACTCATTGCGAAGAATAAAAGATCTGCCCATAAAAAAGTGATGGTTGCCGGAGCGATAAGTGCGTTAACGTTTTTTATTATTTATGTAAGCAGGACCATATTTGTTGGAAATACGAGTTTCGGCGGTCCAGATGAAATTAAGATCTATTATACGGTATTTCTGATCTTTCATATTCTATTGGCCACTGTAGGAGCGGTCTTTGGAATTGTTACTTTAACTCTCGCTTTTAAACGTAGAATTCCTAAGCACCGTAAAGCAGGGCCAGTGACAAGTATCATCTGGTTTTCTACTGCTATTACAGGTGTAGCCGTGTACTTACTTCTATACATTATCTATGATGGCGGGACCACAACCAGCATGATTAAAGCTATATTAGGAACTTAGTCAGCTAGAAGAAGCAGCGAACGTACTCAAACGTTTTGCTGCTTTTTTTAGGCTCTTTAAATTTCATTACCTGTTGAAGTTAACGGAAGATGCCTGGTTTTAACCACTTAAAAGCTTCCCAACGAACGTTTAAGTTGTTTAAGGGAGTGGAAGAACAGGTATATAGAACACTATAATTAAGCAGGCTTACATAAGAAAGGAATGGAACCAAATGAGTTTATACACAGAACGTCTTCAGTTGATGCCCGTTTCCATTGAGCTGGCTCAAACCCTAATGAAGAATCCTCTTGCTTTTTATTATAAGTATCAGCTGCCATGGAATAAAAATTGGCCGCATAATGGTTTAAAAGCTATTATGCCCATATATGCAGAGAAGCTTGAACATGATGAAAAAGAGCTTGGTTTCGGTCCGTGGATCATAATGGATGCCACAGGAGACCATGTAGTAGGAGATATTGGATTTAAAGGGAAGCCGGATGATAATGGAATAGTTGAAATTGGATATCATATTGTTAATTCAGAAAGAAATGCGGGGTACGCTTCTGAAGCTGTAGCCCATTTATGTACATGGGCGTTTAGTCATCCTGAAGTAAAGAGGGTGGAGGCAGAATGTGATCAAGGAAACATTGCTTCTCAAAAAGTTTTGATAAATAATGGTTTTCTACATACAGGAAAAAAAGGGGAAATTTTACATTTTAAAAAGGAGAAAAAGGTGCATAACCCAAAGCCTGACTGTTATAAAGAAGGATTATAAAAAGCCTGAAGCTCTTTTGCTTCAGGCTTTTACTATTATAGTTTGAAATTCCATTTGATAATCCCGGCTTCTTTAGCAGAATTGAAAGCGATCACCACTAGAGGACCCAGGATGAAGCCAACCAGACCGATTAACTGGAGGCCAAGGTACATCGCTATTAGAGTAGCGAGGGGGGACAAGCCAATATGACTTCCCATTACTTTCGGCTCGACCGTTCTACGAATAGCCAATAAGATAATTGCTAGTATTCCCAGTTTAGCTCCCATGGAAATGTCTCCAATAATCAGCATATATACTGACCATGGCCCAAGAATTACAATAGAGCCGATTATAGGAATGAAATCAATCATCCATATAATCAGTGACATAATAAGGGCCACTTCGGGAGTTATCCACAACAGCCCCGCTAAAGAGACTATAAATATGATAATACTGACTAGAAACTGGGCTTTTAAAAAACCAAACACTACATAAGCTAAACGTGCGTTCATAAATTTAACTTTTTCAGAAGTCGCTTCCGTAAAACCCGCATGCATTTTGTTCCTTAGGCGAGGCAGCTCCAGCATAAATAAAAATAATGCAATTAAATATACAAGAAAACTGACTAAGTATTCCGGTATTTTGGCAGCTACGGAAGCTATGTTGGACAGTTGAAGCTGCTGAGAAATAGCGTTAGTGGTGCGGTCAAAAGCATTCGTCAACTCACTTGCTACTTTATCTACGAATTCCTGTGGCATATTACGTGTAAAACTATCCATATTGTTTTGCCAATTCAAAAGTACTTGATTCATTTGGTTGATGTATTCTGGAGCATGATCGGCAAGCTGAACAATTTGAGCAACGGCTCGAGTTACCGCAAACGTTCCAAGTAAACCCAGAAACACAAGAAACAGCAGAAATACAATAGTAACAGCCATTTTCCGGTTCATTCGAAATCTGAATTGCATCCATCGAATGGATGGGTTAAGGAATAAAGCAGTCACTAAAGCTAAAATTAATGGGATAGAGACAGGCAGTATATAATATCCCGCAATGACAAGTAGTATAAAAAGCCCTATGAGGACCCATTGTTTTTTAGTTAGATATCGGAACAATTTATGTATGGATCTCCTTTCCCTAAACCAACTCGAAAAAACTGGAAGGCATTTTTAAAAAAAGCCGCTCACCATTTAAGTAATGATGTGCGACTCTGTTGGAACATCCCGATGATCGGATGTGCCTTAACCACCGGCGATCGTTTATTTACGCTGTTCGGGGTTGTTGGAAAGCTCTTTAACTTTTTCGAGAACTTCCTGGTTCTGGTTTTCTTCCGCCCATTTGGTCAATTTCTCAAGCACAATATGCTCGGGCACCTGGTTATGGTATTTATTCGCAGGCTCCTGAATCTTTTTAATTAAATTTCTTGCTTTTTCAATAATTCCTTCAGAAAAGCCTTCCTGCTCGCCGTATTCTACACCGTGCGGGTAGTAATGACGTCCAAGTAAAGGATCCATCAGTCGAATGACAGCATCTCCGCGGTCGACATCCCCTTCAATGGCGAATCCCAGTACACGTACATAATAAGTAACATTCTTCTCTGGAGCATCCAGTTTATAGTCGTAAGTGACACGTTCGTAATCCCAGGAACCTCCTAGAATGAAACCGTTGCTTTCCATTAATTCCGTTAATGGTCTGAAATCAACAACCAGTCCATCTAAACCTGTGCTTTCTAGTTTCATCTCTTCCACCTCACAAATAGTATGTATTTCATTAATTTTAGTACGAAAAAGCTGAAGTTGCAATTTCTGCGATTTCTAACACGCCTTTATTCAGCATTATAGACGTTATCGATTTAATTATACTACAGAAGGATCATGGTTGCATGTAATAATTTCGTTCAAATGGGAACACTAAGCACTGATATTGAATTACTATAAGGAGGATTTCCTATGAAAACAGTGAAAGACATTATGACTAGTGATGTATCTGTATGTCGTACGGATGATACGCTTAGTTCAGCTGCTCAAATTATGAAGCAAAAAAATGTAGGGGCTGTTCCTGTATGCGACAATCAGGGCCAGTTGATGGGTATGGTAACTGACCGTGACTTAGTTCTTCGTGGCTATGCCGATAAAAAACCAGAAACTACTCCAATCCAGCAGGTTATGAGCGATCGTTTATACAACTGTAGTCCAGAGACTACACTTGAAGAAGCAAGTAAAATGATGGCTGAGCATCAAATTCGTCGTCTGCCTGTAGTGGAAAATGGAAAATTAACTGGAATCATCTCTCTAGGAGATTTATCTGTAGAAGATATGTCTGACCATGCGGCTGGCGTAGCTCTTCAAGATATTTCAGAACGCCCTGAACTTCATTAAGTGATTCAATTGGAAGACCTGCTGCTCTCAGCAGGTCTTTCGTTTGCTCAAAGCAAGCAATAGTGATTTTTTAGGCACTGTGGTAACAGGCAGGATCCCTCAGGAGCTCCCTGTTTCTTTTGTTTTCATTCCTCCCAAGAAGCGGCTGCTGGATCTAAGCTTAGTTAACGGGCTACGTGTGTCCATCTGAATTAGCCCTATGATAAGCTTAGTACATCAAAGAAATTAATAAATGAATGAAGCTGAGCTATCGGAAAGGAGGGGAGAAGACGGTCTATGCGCAAGTTTACAAATGAAACTTTTGTTATATTGGTCTCCCTGTGCTTATTCTACATATTTGTCTTGAACGTTAGCGAGATTAATTTTTGGGTCCGAAATCCAGCTTTAATGTGGTTTATGTCGATTGGCGTGGTAGCTGCCAGTCTCTGGATAGGAGTCCAATTGAATAAACGGCTCCGTGACTTCAGGTACTCGTTAACGGTTAAGATCCTTCTATGCGGTGCCATCCTCCTGTTCTTTAGCTATCAACTGTTAACTCCTTATTTTTATTCACGTGACAAGTTAGAAGAAATTGGGATGGAGCAGACAGAATCCTATTTTCAACTTTCCAACGAAAACTCTACAGATAAAGAATATGAAGAAAAGGTACGGGCAACTTTGACGGAAATGCTAGCTTTCTCCACATTAAATGCAGACTACGCCCCTCAAGGACAATTGATTGAATTGAAGCCTGTTAAATTAACTCGGAATTATTCTCAATTTCATTTAACTATGAAGATTGAGCGTTCATTAGAGGCGGACATCGTAACGGATACCTACCAATTTTCATTTATTAAGGAGGATGGCCATTTTAAGATTAACGGCTTCGAGGAAGTAAACTAGGAATTTACCTGAGTTTCTTATGATTTTAACGAGTGTTACGAACGTCCTTGTTTGAAGGTGCATAGGCTATAGAGTAGATCTAACAGTGAGGTGTGAACGTAATGAATACAAATGAATTGCACCCGAATGTCCAGCGCTTTAAGGATTTTGTGGATGAACATCCGCAAGTAAAAGAACAAATTCGTAAAAATCATAAGCTGATTCAAAGTTACTATGAGAAGTGGATGATTCTAGGGGCAGATGACCCTTTTTGGGGATCATTACCAGAAGTGAAAAAAGCCTCCTCATCCAGTAAAAAGGATTGGCTGAAGCAATTAAGTGCTTTGATGGAGGATTTGGACTGGGAAGAAGTGTCTCGTCATATGGATGAGCTAAATGGAGCACTAGGACAATTCCAGCAATTTTTATCCAAAGCTAAGAAAGATTCGAACAAAGACCGTAGAGAGTTAGAATATCCTTATTACTAAAATAAGGGTACTCATAATTTATGGAGCCATATGAATGTTTCATAAACTATGTGAGATCACTTGTAAATTTTTCAAAAGCTTCTTAAGACTACGAGAAAAAACTCATTACAACAAATAGGACAGCAGAGAGTGAGGAAACTCATTTCATTCTGCTGTCCTATTTGATAAGATAGAAGTGGAGGTGGACATTAAAATGCTAGCTACAATGGAAATTGTCGATCTGCTTGATAGTTCAGAAACGATTGGCCACATGGTCATGAATTCAGATACAATGCATCATTATAACGAAGCTAAGTTTGCTCTTGAGAACGATCGTGAGGCACAAGCGCTCATCAAGAGATTTGCTGATATAAAAGAACACTACGAGGATGTACAGCGTTTCGGACGCTATCATCCAGATTATAATGATATTATGAAAAAGGTTCGTTCCGTTAAGAGAGAAATGGACATGCACGAAACCGTGGCTCATTTCAAAAAAGCGGAGCGGGAAGTTCAAAAGCTGCTGGATGAAATAAGTGAAAACGTTGCTTTCAGTGTAAGTGAACAAATAAAAGTTCCTAAAAATGGAATGGCACTTACCGATTCCGGATGCAGCGGCGGGTGTGGAAGCGGCGGCAGCTGTGGATGCTCTTAAACTTAAGTGAATCGAATACAATCATCACAGAAGTTGCCGCAGCAGAACATTTTCCGTTGGGGAACTAGAAACCGGACACGATACACATAGAACGCCTGACTTTTGCGTACATAACTCATCGCAAGGGTCAGGCGTTTTCCTTTCATCGCTTTAGCAGCGGATCGTTTAAGCTGATCTTCTAACTGAGATTGATCAGCTTGATGAGCCGGCCAGAGATACACAAAAGGAAGCCCGGTAATTTGTTTAAACTGAACGTTCTTTATAACAGAAGACCGGTGCAAATCTTCTGAAAAAAGGTCAAATGCCCGTTCGTGGTCCGTTTTCATAGAAAGACTCCTTTTTAAAAGAATAGTCAGAGAATAATTGCCGTTCACCTTTACTTTTGGTACACTGACGGTAAATACTTCGTAAAGCAGGGTGTCGTCATGATTAAAACGAAACGACAAGGTATTATTGTATATTTTCAACACATGAAAAATGTCAGACAAATAAAAAAGCACGGTCATCTCATCCATGCCTCTAAAAAGTTAAAATATGCGGTGTTGTATGTGAATGAAGAAGATTTGGAATTTAAAATGGAAAAGTTAGAGCGGTTACCATTTGTTTCCCGCGTTATCCCTTCTCATAAACCTGATATTCAGACGGATTATGAAAATGCAAAACCTGATAAAGCAAAGCAGTACGATTACAAAATGGGCATTTAGAAAAGAGGTCTCCGATAAGGAGACCTCTTTCTTTAGGACAGTGGGGCGATAAATTTATTCATTCGCAGGATGCCGATTAAATGCTGGTAAAACAACTCAGTCTCTGGAAATAAGCTTGAGGGCTTGATGGTAAATTCGGCTACCTCATTTCCGGCACTTTCAGCCATCTCTTTGAATAAATTAAATCGTTTATTCGGTTGCTCATGCGGGTTCGGGATCCCTTCCCGGCAAATATATATCGGTTGAAACTTATCTCCCCGGGCCGGCTTCATTACCAGGGATAACGAGGCAAGTGGTTTACCGTTTTCTTCGCTATAAAATGCGATCGCATGCTGAATTCTCTCTGGCATAAGAGACCCCAGTTCAATCAGTTCATAAATATCTGCATAACCTTCACCAAGTTCGATGAATTTTTGGATCATATTGATTTACTTCCTTTCCTGAACGCTTTCAAGACTACACTAGCAAAAATCAGTATGCTTGTGAACACTCCGGTTATGGAATGCATAAATTCGGAGAGGTTTCACAGGAGAGGATATGTATAGGTTTGCACAGCACAGGTCTTCCGGATAAGGTTTTACCGGCCTATGAGATCGGTACCTTATGTCCAAAAAAAATAGGGCTGTCCATAATAGACAGCCCTTCTTCCTTGAACCCTAAGATTCAAGAAAGTAAAGGGAGAGGAGAAACCGGAGGAAGTACTTATGGGGATGTAAGCCTTCTCCGTTTTCAGAAGCAGTAATCTGCTTCAACTCTAGTATGGACTTGCTCTATTTCTTTTATTCACTGGAAATAGAATTCTTCATTAAAAACCTTCAATTTCCTGCAGCCTTCATTTTGTGGTAGGATTATGGGGAATGATGACAAAAGAGGTGTAGAAACGATGCGAGTAATTGCGGGTGACTTTAAAGGGCGTCAGTTAAAATCTGTCCCCACTCATAAGACTCGTCCAACAACTGATAAAGTAAAGGAAGCGGTTTTTCACAAGATTGGTCCTTATTTTGATGGGGGTAAAGCTTTAGATCTTTTTGCAGGAAGCGGCGGACTCGGCATAGAAGCGTTGAGCAGAGGTGCATCGTCCTGTATATTTGTAGATCAACAGCAAAAAGCGATCCAGACCATTTATGAAAATATTCACACATTGGATTTAACGGACCGTGTAGAAGTGTTTAAAACTGATGCTAAGCGTGCCATGAAGGCAGCTGGCAAACGAGGGTTAACGTTCGATTACATATTTCTTGACCCTCCCTATAAAAAGTTTTCCTACAAAGAACTAATGGAAGCGCTTTTAGATTATGAATTGTTGGCAGAGCATGGAGTTATCATTTGTGAACACGATGCATCTGAAGAAATTCCTGAGTCGGTTGGCCGATTGAGTCAGATAGATTCAGATGTATATGGAAGTAATATAGGTGTGACAATATTCAAGTAAGGAGGGATTACAATGCCCACATTAGCTATCTGTCCAGGCAGCTTTGACCCGGTTACATACGGTCATTTAGACATTATTCAGCGAGGGGCGAAAGTGTTCGATCACGTGATTGTGGCCGTGTTCAACAATCAGAGTAAAGCACCTCTTTTTGATGTGGAGGAACGCTGCCGGCTCCTGCGGGAAGTAACTAAAAATCTGGACAACGTTTCTGTTGATTCCTGCAGCGGTTTATTAATGGATTATGCGGAAGAAAAGAAAGCCCAGGCCATTATCCGTGGACTGCGCGCCGTCAGTGATTTCGAATATGAGATGCAGATTACATCGATGAATCGCAAATTAAACGCCGATATTGAGACGTTCTTTATGATGACGAATAATCAGTATTCGTTCTTAAGTTCAAGTATCGTAAAAGAGGTAGCCAAATATAGAGCGAGTATTTCGGATTTAGTGCCACCTCCTGTAGAAAAAGCATTATTTGATAAGTTTGAATAACCAATGACCACTACGAAATATGTTCGTAGTGGTCATTTTTATCATCATTTGGTTTTATACGGTTGGACTGCCACTTCACATACATCGTAAACATAATCATGACGATTGTGATCGGCGGACCATAATGGTGAAAGAATTCCAAAAGCGGAACCGTAAGCTGTTCGGTTGGGTTCCATATAGGAAGACTATCGCCTTGCTCCGAAGGGGAGTAGGCAAAAAGATAGAGTAAACCAATTATTAATGATGCAATCGCTCCGTGAGTCAGTCGGGAAAGGGCATAAGGTTTAAAGCGAATGTCAGTGTCTGCTATAATGCTTGCAATCTGCGCCTGGATAGAGAATCCATGAAAGCCAAGGATAAAGCTCACGAGCATGAGTTGAGCCAGCAAAGATTCGTGCGTCTGAGTCACGGCTCCGATTCCGGTAGTCATTTCCAGCATCCCGGCCATAAGCGGAATCGGGAAGCTTTCAGGAAGGCCGATCAAATGGAATAGAGGGGAGAGGGCTGGCAGTACCCCTGTTCGTTTCAGGAGTTCCGTTAATACTGAAAATAACATAATAAAACCGCCGACCATCAGAAGAGTATCAACGGAGCGGGACACGGCGTCCCCCATTAATTTCCCCATCGATCTTCCATCATCTAAACGCGACTGGTGCATGGTAATAAAGGCTTCTCTGAAGGTAGGATAGGTTTGATCGCGAATAGGGGGTTCTTCTTTTCGCTTGTAGAACCGCATAGCTATACCAACGATAAAGTTGCCTCCATAATGAGCGATAGCAAGAATTACTCCAAGGGAAGTATTATGAAAAAAACCTACAGCTACAGCCCCAAAAAGAAAGAGGGGGCTGGACGCATTCGTAAATGAGATGAGGCGTTCTGCTTCAATTTGAGATATTTGACCTTTTTTTCTAAGGTCAGCAGTCCACTTAGCGCCGCTTGGGTAACCGCTCGCCATTCCCATCACCCAAACAAAGCCTCCAGAGCCCGGCACATTAAACAAAGGGCGCATGAATCTTTCGCTGAGGGCTCCCAAGCCATGGACCACTCCAAATCCAATGAGCAATTCGGCTGTAATAAAGAAAGGGAGAAGAGAAGGGAATACCACCTCCCACCAAAGATCAAGGCCCCTTAAACTGGCAGTCAGAGCAGCTTTAGGGTATATAATTAAGGATACGGCAAAACCAAGGGTTAAACAGGTTAGCCATAAAGTCTTTAATTTGGAAATAAGGAACGCCTCCTCAGGTATACGGTTTTCTGTACTTCTAATATCATCCATAGTAGAATGAGGATATATTTGGACATGTAACAGGAAGGCTAGTCTATATTCCATATGTACGCTCATAAGATAAGGATTTATTCCATAAAATAAAGCAAAGTATGGAAGGGGGAATGGCAGGTGGGACGTCCGAAGATCGGTTTGGCGCTCGGTTCGGGAGGGGCACGTGGTTTTTCCCATCTGGGTGTTCTCAAGGTTCTTAAAAGTTACGGAATTCCAATCGACATGATAGCGGGGAGCAGCATGGGAGCTTTAGTAGGCTCTTTTTTTGCGGCTGGACAAAAGATTGAAGATATGTATAAGCTCGCTTTTACCTTTAAACGGAAATATTATTTGGATTTCACCGTCCCGAAGATGGGCTTTATTCAGGGGCGACGGATTAAAGAGTACATCCGGCTTTTTACCTTTGGAAAGAACATAGAAGATTTCCCCCTTCCTATGGCGGTTATTGCGACAGATCTGTATGCCGGGCAAAAGATGGTTTTTACAGATGGTCCTGCCAGTGAGGCGGTCCGGGCTAGCATCGCCATCCCTGGAATTTTCGTGCCGGAACGAATTAATGAGCGGTTATATATTGATGGAGGCGTGATGGATCGTGTTCCAGTCTCAGTGGTTAAGGAGATGGGAGCGGATATCGTAATCGCAGTGGATTGTGCCCATTTTGATGCTGATCCCAATATCAATACTATCTATGATGTTATTACTCAAAGTATAGACATCATGCAGCATGAATTAGTGAATGCTATGGGAGTATCAACAGATGCTGATGTTATGATTCGTCCAGATGTATCCAAATATAGTTCCCGTGCTTTTACAAATATCGAAGACATTGTTGCAGCCGGGGAAGCAGCAGCAGAAGGACACATAAAAAACATCCAAGCCAGACTTGCTGCGTGGAAGGAGCCCTAAACGAATGAAAGCCAATAAGCGCGTATTAATTACTGGAATCATAACCGCACTGATTATTGCATTTTTAGCGGCGTATCGATTACCGTTTTATATTTACAAACCTGGATCTGCTGACGCTTTGGATCCGATCGTTGAAGTTGTCGATGGGTATGAAAGCGAAGGAGATATGCATCTTGTAACCGTAAGAGGCGGTCAGGCTACACCTATTCAGTGGCTGATGGCTAAGATTAGGCCATACAATCAAGTGTATCCTATCGAACAAATCCGTCCAGAGGGTGTAACGGAAGAAGAATACTATCATGCTCAGCTTCAAATGATGGAATCTTCACAGGAAGCGGCTAAAGTGGTCGCTTATCAGGCAGCAGATAGAGATATTGAAATTAATTTCGAGGGCGTCTTTGTAATGAGTGTCATCCAAGGGATGCCTGCAGAAGAGAAGCTTGAATCAGGAGATGAAATTCTGGAGGTCGATGGAAACAAAATTCAGGAATCCAGCGACTTGATTGATTATGTAAGTGACATGGAAAAAGGTTCAAAAGTAAACTTAACCATCAAGAGAGGCGAGGAGACGCTTCAAAAAGAAATTGAGCTTGCTCCATTTCCTGACAATGCAGATAAAGTAGGTGTTGGAATTTCGCTCGTTACGGACCGGTCCGTGAAAGTTAATCCAGAAGTTAAAGTGAAGAGTGGAGAGATTGGTGGACCGAGCGCTGGCTTAATGTTCTCACTTGAGATCTATGATCAGTTAACTGAAAAGGATGAAACAAAAGGATATGAAATTGCAGGAACCGGTGAAGTAAACTACGAAGGGCAAGTAGGTAGAATCGGCGGTATAGATAAGAAAGTAGTAGCTGCCTCTAATGATGGTGCGGACATCTTTTTTGCCCCAAATGAAGAAGGGCGTGAAGGCTCCAATTATCAAGTAGCTAAGAAGACCGCAGAGGACATTGAGACAGATATGAAGGTTGTTCCCGTGGATACGTTCCAGGAGGCTATAAACTACCTTGAGGATCTTGAACCAGTCTGATACTAAAGAAGCAGCCTCAGAGAGAGGCTGCTTCTTTCTAATGTTGAACGGGGGCTCCATACTCCCTTTTTAACATGGCTTTCCTTACAGAGGCTTCCAACACGCTATAGTAGGCAATTGAAGCCCTCTCCTCAATATCAAGCATAAGGTGATTCATTTGCTGCGGCTGAGAGAGTACGGGCAGCCGCATCTGTTTCTTAGTCGAGCGAAGGTAATCTTTACCGGTATCACTCATAGCTAATACTCGTACATAAGGAGGTGGCTGGTTCAGCAGCAGCTGGGCATCTTGTTTTTCCGTACCCGTCAGAATGTGAACGAGCGTGCGCTGCAGCCGTGTCCATGTATAACGTTTTGTTTTCAACTGCTCCATAAACTGCTGAAAGTTCTCTGACTCTTTTATTATTCTTTGAAGACGATGCTCAAGCCCTTCATCGACTCCCTGAATAGAACGGAGGTCTTTCGGTTTCAGTGTTAAGATTTTGTGCTGAAGGAGGGAAAAGTAATGATTCCATTCATGCCACATTCCCTTGCTTTCTTTATATGAAAGCAACTGATTTCGTGTAGATTCCGGAATAGATTCCTGAACGAGGGTGTTCATGCCGTCAGCTAAGAGTTCTTTTCTTATACTCGTGGCACTGGCAATATTCCCTACAATCGTTTCGTCGTGGTAATTATTTTTTTCTCTTTTAATGGTAAGAGGACGAATCTTTTTATCATAGGCCAGGATTTGTTTTACATAGCTGTAGCCCAGGATATTATTGGGCTGAGCCAGATCAATACTGCTTGTGGGCAGCTCGACAGCCTGATAACCAAAACGAGAGGCTTCAGGGAAGGAGTACCCCTGATTTAAGTATTTTCTAACCGTTTCATCATATAACCCTGCGTTTCGATCCAGGTGCTCGTGAGCGCTTAGAAAAGCTTGTATTTCACCGCTTTCACTGCCGAAGCAGATCGATTCCACTCCGATTTCAGAAAGAGTCTGGACGGCTCCCTGACTGAAGTAGTCACTGTGCTCAACAGCGTATATGTAGGGAAGTTCCAGTACGAGATCAGCTCCAGATTTTAAGGCTGCTTCAGCCCGGTGCCATTTATCAATAATGGCGGGTTCTCCGCGCTGCAGGAAATTTCCACTCATGATGGCGATCATACAGTCGGCTTCTGCTGTTTCTTTGGAGCGTTCCAAATGGTAAAGATGACCATTATGAAAAGGATTGTATTCCACGATAACCCCGCACGCTTTCAAATGAGTTCCTCCTTCAATGGTAAGTAGATTTTAATAGGTACCTGAATTTATTTTATCATGAAGAGGGAGAAAATTCGCATGCATAGGGCAAAATATGTTATCTTAATAAAACCATTAAGAAATGGGTCGCATTTGCTGTAAAGAAAAAATATTGACAAATGACGTAAATCCTTTTACAATAACTCTTGTTGCCATGAGGTGATAACTATGAAATTTCCTCTCCAGAAACTTAAACAAGCAGGTGACGAACCGCTGGTTTTTGAAGAAGAGGTAGATATTCGCGAATTAGAAGAAATGAAAAATGACATTCGCAGGATTTCCCCTGTCCATGTCAAAGGTCAAGCCGTCACACACGGAAACGATATTACGGTGACTTTTTCAATTGATGGAGAAATGGTGTTACCTTGTGCCCGGACATTAGTCGATGTGACTTATCCGTTTAAAATTGATGCACTGGAAGCATTCAATCTTTCTCCTTATCATGAGGAAGAAGATGATTCCGAAGTTCATCCAGTGCAGGGAGAAGTGCTTGACTTGACGCCTTATATCAAGGAAAATGTACAGTTGGAGATTCCAACGAGAGTATTTTCTAATGATAGTGAGGCTCAGGATGCAGCCCCCCAGGAAGGGAAAGGCTGGCAAGTAGTTACTGAGGAACCAGAGGAAAACAAAGTGGATCCTCGAATGGCTAAACTGCAATCATTATTAGATGAAAAAGAAGACGAATAAGAAAATCGTTTGGTTTTCTAATCGTAAATAAAAGGAGGTGTAGAACATGGCAGTACCTAAGCGCAGAACGTCTAAGAAAGTCAAAAATCAACGCCGTACTCACAAAAAACTTCACGCGCCAAAAATGCACAAGTGTGAAAATTGCGGTGAGTTCACTAAGCCACACCATGTTTGCAAATCTTGTGGACAATACAACGGAAAACAAGTGGTTAACAACTAAATCCTTGTTGGAGAAAGAGTCTGAACATATAAGTCAGGCTCTTTTTTTTATGTTAAGATCTTTTAAACGTTTTTAATGATCATGTTATACAAGGCTTATTCGACTAAAGGGCCGGATTGTGGAAGACTCCGATTAGAGATATTGTGTGGAGAAAGGGGCTCCAGGGAACGGCTCGCTTTCCGCGGGCATGAGGTGAGCTTCCTCAGGCTTCGCCTTCCGGGATCTCACCGATCATGTTCATCCCGCAGGAGTCTTCGCCGTTCCCTTCCGCCCCTTTGCGATTATTGAGAGCTCAAAATTTTCTGCATAAACGTCTTCCAATGAACAAGGATCATCTATGATTCCCCACTGGTCTTTACTTGTGTTTAATTGTAGAAACCCTGTTATATAAGCATTTGAGGCAAATGCAGCATGGCTTCTTTCTCCTATAGCAGGGGCCCGTTCACTAGATATCGTTGGGTTGGTGGGGAAATGATGAGACTCCCATGGGAGAAGGAACTAGGTGAGATCCCGCAGGGAGTGAAACGAGCGAGGAAGCTCACCGTTCCCCCATAGGAAAGCGAGTTATTTCCCCGCCAGCCCTATTCCAAATAGAGTAACGGGCCTCAGTTATCTCGAAACTGAGTCTTCCAGTAACGGGAGCTTTACTTTAATGTCATTAGGGAGCTTTGACGGTACTTTGTGTTAAATTAATGAATAGAGGTGATGGAGATGGAACAAGTCCGACTGGATATTAAACAAGAAAATTATGCGGTACTCACGCTTCAAAGACCTGAAAAAATGAATGCGGTTACACGTCATATGACAAAAGAGTTGAAAGAAGCGTTGGATCAGGTAAGTTCAGACCATACGCTGAAATTTCTGGTGATCACTGGTGAAGGGGAGCGTGCTTTTTGCACGGGAGGAGATTTAAATGAATTTCATGGTGATATGACAGCTGATCAAGCTTATAACTTGCTCCACCCTATGATGGAGGTACTCCATCAATTGGCTACGCTGCCTATCCCCGTTATCGCCCTATTAAACGGCCAGGCTAGAGGAGGAGGTTGCGAAATTGCTACAGCATGTGATTTCCGTTATGGACGTAAAGAGGCAAAGTTCGGCTTTGTACAGGGGAACCTTGGAATCACTCCCGGCTGGGGCGGAGGAACCCTCCTTTACCGGCGTATAAATTCTGGCAACGCTGCTCACTGGCTGATGGATGCGGAAATGTATGAGGCAGAAAGAGCTCTTAATATAGGCTGGCTACATAAAATAGCTTCTTTGGAAGATATTCATGGTTTAAAAGATATTCAACCTTTCTTAAATAAAACCTCCGCTCAGATGCGTGTATTTAAGAAGCAGCTCCTCAAGCAATGCTTTCCCGAGGATCTTTATGAGCGTATGGAAGAAGAGGTTCGGCTTTGTTCGGAGTTATGGGAAACTGAAGAACATAAACTAGCGGTGAAAAAGTTTATGAGCACAAGAAAAAAGTTATGAATACGATTCTATCAACCATCCTTTCTGCATAACTATATACAAACAATAGAGGAGGGATGGTATGGATGCCCCTAGACAAGACGCCTGGAAGGAAGAGGAAGATATACTTCTGGCTAACACGGTTCTCAAGTACATCCGAGAAGGTAAAACACAGCTTGAAGCCTTTCAGGAAGTCGCTGAACATTTGAACCGAACGCCCGCAGCCTGTGGGTTTAGATGGAATGCGACCGTACGAAAAGAGTATCATGAAGAAATTCAAGAAGCGAAACAAAACCGCAAAGAAAAGCGAACGATTTATACAACTTTACCTTCTGCTGAAGATTCACCACTTTCGATTGATGCCGCAATTTCCTTCTTAAAAGAAATGAAAGTGAAACAGTATGACGAAAAGGGTAAACAGAAACTTGAATATGAATTAAAACAGTTGAGTGAAGATAATCAGAAACTCAGACGCCAGTTGAAACAGTGGGAAGCGGCTTGGAATGAAATGGATAAACTCGTTCATTGGGTCAAACAACATCAGAAGACTCCTCAATAAACGATTAAAGCTATTTTATGTACTATCATTAAATGTAAGATCCGACAGACGGGTTCGCCCGTTTACTAAGTCCGGATAAAGAAAAGGCCCCTACACGTCATATGTAGCGGCCTTGTTTGTATTTGGATATGGTTTTATGCATTTACATCTCTTTCCTCGACACCTGAAGGCATCCAGATCAGTGGATTTTCTCCTAAATCACGCTCTACATCATAATTTGCCTTTTGGAAGCCCATCTTTTCCCAAAAACCGTGAGAATTGATGCGAGGGTTCGTTTTAATAGGCAGTTCGAAGCTTTTTGCAAATTCAACTAAATCTTTTCCAAAGCCCATGCCCCGGTAATCAGGAAGAACTTCAAGTTTCCATAGCTCAAGATAATCTTGAGGAGGAACAAAATAATTATCGTATTTAGCACGAACGCGGTATAAACTCATGCGCGCGACTAAAGCGCTTCCATAATAAACACCAAAAAAAGGTGATTCGCTGTCATTTTCTACAATGTTGCTTTCCAAATCCTCAAGCATAGCAAGCTCCTGGTTGCCATACTCCTTAAAGCGTTTGAATTCTTCTAGTGTTTTATAATTGACCAGTAAAGGCTTAACTTTTGTGGAAGTCATCATAAAGATTCCCCTTTCTATTTATCTGTATCTTCCTTTATTATAATATAAAAATTTTCAGAATGAAATGAACAATTAGTGGAATGACAATTATCGACTGCTATCGTCCATAAGAGTCTGCTACAATAAGAAAATATATATTGAACGAAGTGAGGGAAGATCAATGAATATAGGAATCATTGGGGGAGGTTCCATAGGGCTCCTTACGGCTGCCTATTTAGGCAGAAACCACGAGGTTCATCTATATGTAAGAAGAGAAAAGCAGAGAGAGCATATAGAAAGAGAAGGCGTACATTGTGATGGTCTGGGGGAACCTATTCGGGTACGTGCCCATACCATTGCAAGTGGATTTAGGAACCATAGTCTGCTCATCGTTGCTGTTAAACAGAAAGATGTTGCTCCGTTATTAGAAATGAATTTACCATCGGATGTCCCTTTCCTGTTTTTACAAAATGGGATGGGCCATTTAGAGCGAGTACAGTCACTTTCAAACACGTGCTGGCTTGGTGTGGTGGAGCACGGGGCTCTTAAACTGGATGATACACATGTAAAGCATACGGGGAATGGAAGAATCAATGTGGCCAGTCTGTCCACGCAGGAAGCTGGTCTTCAACAAATGGTTAAAACGCTGCATACCAACGATTTCCCAATCTACGTTCGGGAAGATTATGATGATATGCTTGCCTCGAAATTGCTGGTTAACTCTGTAATTAATCCTTTAACAGGGATCTTCAAAGTGAAAAATGGAGCTGTGTGTACAAACGATTATATTAGAGCTCTGGCCTGGCGTTTGTGTCAGGAAGCCTGTATGGTCTTAGAGCGTAACATGGATGAGGAATGGGAAAGAGTACAATCGATCGCAGAATTGACTGCTGAAAATCTATCTTCAATGCTCAGGGACTTAGAAGCTGGCAGAAAAACAGAAATTGAAGCCATAAATGGATATTTGTTAAAGCGAAGTTCTCGCCCATTACCGAACCATCAATTTGTGCTGGATGCTGTTCACGCAATTGAATTTCAGAATGATAGGAGACGGGAGAAATGATGGAATTCTTGGTTTTCTCACTAGCCGCAATTCTAACTCTGCCGGTCCCGGTGCTGATAATCTTCTATTTATTTGCCAGGAAATTCAAGCGTCACAAGTGGAAAGCTATTCACCAGACCGCTAATTTCACCGCACCCATCTTTATTTTAGCCGTTCATGTCCTATTATTAGTGATATTTGAACAGAATTTCTTTGCTTTTATTATGATTTTTCTATTACTTCTCTTAGGGCTGTCACTTATCGTCCAGTATCGAAAAAATCATGACGTTCAACTAAAACGGGCGTTCAGAGGGTTTTGGAGAGTCAGTTTCCTAGTTTTTACCCTCTTCTATGTAGGTTTGACTGTTTACGGCCTGATGGATCGTTTACTATGGTAAGAAACAGATTAGATGAACTCCCTGAATCTTTTTTGTACAATACTAAGAGGATACATACTACAAAGAATATTTGCCCGATAAAGGAGTAGTTCATAAATGCGTATCGATCCTATTCAATTAAAGCCGAAACAGAGGCTGTTTCATGATTATAAATATAACTTTGAAAACGTTAAAGAAAAATTCTCGTATGCGCCTGGAGATCCTGATTCCTGGAAGAATAGACTGCAGTTCCTGCAATCTCAAACTTATCAGCGCACCAATCTTTCGGAAGTCTTAAAAGAAATGAACGAGCAGTGGGGTGCACCGGAAAGTACAATGGATAATATTGAAAGACTTAAAGATGAAAAGGCAACTGTGGTCATTGCCGGACAACAGGCAGGCTTGCTTACAGGTCCGCTGTACACGGTTCATAAAATCATCTCTGTCCTTCAGCTGGCTAAGAAAAAAGAAGCTGAACTAGGTAAACCGGTTCTCCCGGTCTTCTGGGTTGCAGGAGAGGATCATGATTTTGATGAGATTAACCATATTATGGTTAAGAGTCAAGGGAAAATGAAAAAGATGGCTATTTCCCAGGAGCCTGAACGAAAAGCCTCCGTTTCAGATATTAGGATCGACCGGGAAGCCGGGGAGGATTGGCTGAAGCAAATATTCAGTGAGGTAGATGAGACGGAATACACTGGTGATTTTTATCAACAGGCGCTGCGCTTATTGAACCAATCTGACAGCTATAGCGATTTCTTCGCTAAATTGGTCTATCTTTTGTTTCCTGATGAAGGTCTGGTGGTGATGGATGCTCATCGCCCGGAAGTACGCAAGCTTGAGTCAGCTTACTTTACTTCGATGATTCAGCACAATGCAGAAATCGCGCATCGTGTTTTCTCTGCCATTCAATTAAATGCACAGGATGGATATGAAACAGTATTAGACAGTGAAGCAGAAGATGCTCATTTGTTCTACCATCATGAGGGTGAGCGCGTCCTCCTTACTCGTGAGAAGGACGGGAGCTTCAGAGGCAAACAGAATGAAGTGCTGTTATCAGAAAAAGAATTATTAGATGTAGCAGCAAATCAACCGGAGCGTTTAAGCAACAATGTAGTGACAAGGCCGCTCATGCAGGATTTCTTATTCCCTGTACTCGCCTTTATAGGAGGTCCTGGGGAAATTAATTATTGGTCTGCTCTTAAACCTGGTTTTGAAGCCGTAGGTCTGCAAATGCCTCCGGTACTCCCTCGATTATCCTTTACATTGGTAGACCGTAAATCCGAGCAGGAGTTGAAACACTTCAATGTAGAGCCTTCAGAAGCTGTGCAATTCGGTACCGGTGAAAAGAAAATGAGGTGGATTGCGGCGAAGAGTGCTCCGCCTATTCCTCAGCTTAGTGCACAAGTGAAAGAAGAAATAGAAAGAATTCATAAGCCTCTTAGAGAAAAATCTGCGGAACTCGGACCGGATCTAGAAGGTCTGGCAGATAAAAATCTTCATTACATTTACCAGCATGTTGATTATTTAGAAAAGAGGATGGCGAAAACTCTGGAAGAGAAATACGAAAGAGAAGTAACGCAGTTTAATGAATTGGATTTACTCCTCCACCCTGCAGGAGGTCTTCAAGAACGGATGTGGAGTATTCTCCCATGGGTGAATCAGCATGGTACGGACGTTTTTCAGCGACTTAATCAACATTTGCTAACGTTTGATCAGGATCATTATGTGGTGTATGTATAAAAAAGCCCTCCACCTTTCTCCACTTCATAAAAAAATCGTTTAACCCTTTAAAATCTTGCCTTTTCAGGCAGGATTTTTTTTATGGGTGCAGAAAAATTAAAAGTATGTGGAGAAAAGTGGGGCGATGTGGTAAGGTGAAGACAGAAGGTGGGGAACCAATATGTTCATGGGTGAATTCCAGCATAACATTGATACGAAAGGACGGATTATTGTTCCATCCAAATTTCGTGAAGACCTTGGGGAAACGTTTGTCCTTACTCGAGGTTTAGATCAATGCTTATTCGCTTATCCTATGAATGAATGGAAGCTTCTTGAAGAGAAGCTTAAGAAACTCCCCCTTACCAAGAAAGATGCCCGCGCTTTCACCAGGTTCTTCTTTTCAGGTGCCGTCGAATGCGAGGTGGACAAGCAGGGAAGGATCAATATCCCTCCTCCTCTTCGGAAGTACGCTTCACTTGAGAAGGAATGTGTGGTTATCGGCGTATCAAACCGCATTGAATTCTGGAGCCACGAGCATTGGGAAACGTATTTTGAGGCATCGGAAGAATCATTCTCTGAAATTGCGGAGAATATGCTTGATTTTGATATTTGAAGATGAGAAACGAGTGAGAACATGTTTGAACACTACAGCGTATTAAAAGAAGAAACTATAAAGCACTTAAACATTCATCCTGACGGTACATATGTCGACTGTACGCTTGGCGGTGGAGGGCACTCAGAAGTGATTGCCTCCATGTTAAGCGAGAAGGGCCGGTTAATTTCATTCGATCAGGATGAAGCAGCCCTGGGAGCGGCTCGTGAACGGTTGGATGAATACTCGGATCGAGTCATTTTTGTGCATGCGAACTTCCGCGAATTGGAAAGTGAACTGGAAGAATTAGGTTACACTGAAGTCGATGGGATTTTATACGACCTTGGTGTATCAAGTCCTCAACTGGATGTTGAGGAACGTGGATTCAGCTATCATCAAGATGCACCTTTAGATATGCGGATGAATCAGTCTAATGAATTAAGTGCCAAAGAAGTCGTGAATGAGTGGCCGTATGAGAGTCTAGTGAGAATTTTCTTTAAGTATGGAGAAGAGAAATTTTCTAAACAGATCGCAAGAAAAATTGAAGCCGCACGAACTGAAAAAAAGATTGAAACAACAGGTGAACTTGTCGAACTAATTAAAGAGGGAATTCCTGCACCTGCAAGGCGCAAGGGTGGACACCCGGCTAAGAGGATATTTCAGGCTATTCGCATTGCTGTTAATGACGAACTGGGTGCTTTTCAGGATAGTCTCCATCAGGCAGCACGAGTGTGTGCGGTTAATGGACGAATTGTCGTGATTACCTTCCATTCTTTAGAAGACCGTTTATGTAAGCAAGCTTTTAAAAAATGGAGTTCCAATCCGCCTCTGCCGAAGAATATCCCCGTTATCCCTGATGACAAACAGCCGCCATTCAAGATGGTATCACGTAAACCGATCGTTGCAGAAAGTGAAGAATTAGAAGAAAACCGTCGTTCGCGCTCAGCAAAACTGAGAGTTGTAGAGAAGATTAAACCTTGGAATTCAGAGTTTCAATTTGAAGAAGGGTGGAAGCAAACATGAGTGTAGAAAAAATTAGAAAAGAGGAGCAGCCTTTTCATCAACCGGAGAGACAAAAACAGGTTAAAGTAAAGGTTCGAAAAAAACAATGGATCAGTACAGGGGAAAAAATGCTTTATTCGGCAGCTACAACTTTATTTCTTGCAGCCTCTGTATTCCTTGTGCAATTTTCTGCCTCCATGGACGAACTTAATCGTGATATCAGAAGCTTGGAGCAGGAAATTTCCCAACAGGAATCTCAGAATGAAAACCTCGCTTTTCAAGTGAAAGAACTGAGCAACCCGGACCGCATTCTTAAGATCGCCAAAGAGAATGGACTGGACATCCAAAATGCGCAAGTTAAACAAGCAGGTAATATCGAGTAATAAAATCTTAAAACTGGTGATGTATATATGAAAAACCCAAATACACATAGGGGTGCAGCTCTGCTCATCCTTGTGTTTTCTTTTGTATTTCTGATTATTGTCGGCCGCTTTCTTTATATTGAAACTACAGCGACTGTAGAGGGTGTAGATTTAAAAGAATGGGCAGAAGAAATAAGAACCAGTTCTTACAATATAGATGCCGCCCGAGGCAAGATCTATGATAAGAACGGAATGGTGCTGGCTTATGATCGTCCAATGTATCGTATGCAGGCAATTGTAGACCCGGACTATTCGGCAAACCTTGAAAACCCTAAACACGTAACTGATCCTGAAAAAGTGGCTTCAGAACTAGCTCCTTTGCTTGAAATGGAAGAAAGTGAAGTCATTGAAACGATTAAGAATGGTCAGGAAAATGATCGTTTCCAAGTAGAGTTTGGAGCTAATGGCCGTGAGATTTCTCAAGAGGAAATGGAAGAGATCAAGGATTTGAATTTGAATGGTATCACTTTTCAGGAAGAAGCTAAACGATATTATCCAAATGGCGTGTTCGCTTCCCACCTTATCGGTTTTGCTCGTTCAGAAGATGGGAATATCAAGGGAATTACAGGAATAGAAAAACAGATGCAGGAGTTTCTAAAAGAAGAAGAAGGAAAAATCAGCTATGAGCGTGATAAATACGGAACCAAACTGCTGGATCCAAACCAGGTCATGAAAGAGCCGGATGATGGGGAGAATGTTTACCTGACAATCGACCAGAAGATCCAGACCTTTCTGGAAGATGCCATGGCTCAAGTAGATGAACAATACAGTCCAGAGAAGATCATGGCTGGTGTTATGGATCCGGATACAGGTCAGATTTTAGCCATGAGTAATCGCCCGAGTTATAATCCTAATAACATCGGCAAGGTGGAAAACTGGTACAATGATTTAATATCTTATCCTTTCGAACCAGGGTCCACTATGAAAATGTTCACATGGGCTTCAGCCATTGAAGAAGGAGTTTATGATGGCGATGAGCTATATAAATCCGGAAGGTATCAGGTAACTGAGAATTCAAGTACTATAGGCGATCATAACAACGGAGAAGGCTGGGGTATGATTTCCTTTAATGAAGGGTTTCAGCGATCCTCAAACGTTGCGGCTTCGATCCTTGCTTATGAGAAATTAGGACCTGATAAGTTTAAAAAATATCTCTCGGACTTTCATCTTAATCAACAGTCAGGAATTGACTTGCCAGGAGAGAAAACGGGTTCGTTAGTTTTCGATAAACCAATCGAGCAGATTACAACCTCGTTTGGCCAAGGCTCCACGTTTGCACCGATCCAGCTCATGACGGCTGCAACATCCATTGCAAACGATGGCAAAATGATGAAACCTTATATTCTTTCAAAGATTTCTTCAAGTAAGGACGGGGAAATTCTAAAAGAACGGTCACCTGAAGTTATTGGAGAACCTATTTCAAAATCAACAGCTTCTCAAGTGAGAGATTTAATGGGTCAGGTAATTACATCAGAGAATGGCACGGGTCAGAAGTTTAAACTTGATGATTTTTCCCTGGCAGGGAAGACCGGAACTGCACAGCTCAGTAAACCTGGCGGAGGATATATGACCGGAAGAGAGAACTATACGTTTTCATTCATGGGGATGGCTCCGAAAGACGACCCTGAATTAATAATGTATGTGGCCGTTCAGCAGCCAAATCTGGATAATACGGAGTATGGCTCAGATCCTGTATCCCATATTGTGAAAACAGTAATGGAAAACAGCCTGCATTATCTGGATATTAAACCAGATGAGGAGAGTCAAACTAACGTATCTCAGCTTAAGCTTCCTGATGTCACCGATCTTTCTGTCGAACAGGCTTCCAGCCAATTGAAAGAAGACTTCAATCGCGTGGAAGTGGTGGGACAAGGCAGTGAGGTAGAGAAAATATTACCAGAGCCAGGCTCTGAGGTTGTAAAGAACCAAAGAATTATGGTTATAACCGATCAGCCAACGATGCCTGACTTGACGGGCTACTCCTTACGGGATGTCCACCGTCTGGCTGAGTATTTTGGATTAAAAATAGAAACAATGGGTAACGGCTATGTAACAAAACAAAGCATAGCTCCAGGTTCAGAAATTAATGAAGAAGGATATTTGGTGGTGGAATTAACACCGCCTGACTCCTAGAAAGACCATTCCAGACAGTGTTCTAATCGCTTCTCCAATGCATATAGTGATACAAGCTGACTCTACCGACTTTCAAAAGGAGTTATGTGGATGAGAAGAGTATCGCAAGTCATTGTGAAGAAGCGATTGATCACTGTTTTTCTTGTGGGAATGGTTATTTTTTGTATCATTATTGGAAGGCTCGGATACGTGCAATTTGTACTCAGTGATTTTCTGATTGCTAAAGCAGAAGAGTCCTGGAGCCGCGATATCACGTTTGAACCAGAACGAGGGAACATTGTGGATACGAACGGGGAAGTGCTTGTCGGTAATCAGTCGGCACCTACAGTCATGGTTGTGCCAAGGCAGGTGAAGGACCCTGAATCCACAGCTAAGCACCTGGCTCAGATTCTTGAGATGAGTGTGGAAAAAGCATACACCCACGTCACAAAACAAATATCCATTGAAAAAATCCATCCAGAAGGCCGAAAAATCTCTGAAGATAAAGCGGAAGCTATACAATCCCTGGGGATGCCGGGTGTCTACATAGCGGAAGATTCGGAACGCTACTACCCTCATGGTTCGTTTCTTTCCCATGTTCTCGGATTCAGCGGCATTGATAATCAGGGGCTGCTTGGTCTTGAAGCCTACTATGATGATGAGCTTAAAGGCGAAAAGGGAGCTCTATCTTTCTTCTCAGATGCAAAAGGAAAAAGGATGCCTGACATGGCCGATATTTACAAGCCTCCGGTGGATGGAAAAGATCTTCAGCTTACGATTGATTATAAAGTTCAAGCCATTGTGGAGAGGGAACTGGATATTGCCCAAAGCAAATACAATCCTGATGGAGCGGTCGCTTTAGCGGTGGACCCTGATACGGGAAAAGTTGTAGCTATGGCCTCGCGTCCGAATTTCAATCCAGCTGATTATCAGGAAGTAGAACCAATGGTTTATAATCGCAACTTACCAGTATGGAGTACGTACGAGCCGGGTTCCACCTTTAAAATTATTACACTCGCAGCGGCACTGGAAGAAAATCTGGTAGATCTTCACGATGAACACTTTCACGATTCAGGTGCTGTGAAAGTTGATGGAGCTACATTGCATTGCTGGAAGCGTGGAGGACATGGGGACCAGACGTTTCTGGAAGTTGTGCAAAACTCCTGTAACCCTGGATTTGTCCAATTAGGTCAGCGCTTAGGGAAAGATAAACTTTTTGAATATATTGACCGCTTCGGTTTTGGTGAAAAGACCGGCATAGACTTGGAAGGTGAAGGCAAAGGGATTTTGTTTAAACCTGAAAATGTTGGACCTGTAGAGCAGGCAACAACAGCGTTTGGACAAGGGGTTTCTGTCACACCTATTCAGCAGGTGATGGCAGTAGCAGCGGCTGTGAATGGAGGGTATTATTATGAACCTTACATTCAGGAAGCCTGGCTTGATCCAGTCACAGGGGAAGCAGAGGAAAAGAATGAGCCTAAAGTAAAGGATCGCGTGATTTCAGAAGAAACGTCTGCTCAAATAAGAAAGGCTCTTGAAAGCGTAGTGGCTAAAGGAACTGGCCGGGGGGCTTATGTTGAAGGCTATCGCGTAGGTGGTAAGACCGGTACCGCTCAAAAAGTAGGACCAGACGGAAGGTATATGGAAAACAACCATATCGTTTCATTTATTGGGTTTGCCCCGGCGGATGATCCTGAATTAGTGGTTTACCTTGCCATTGATAACCCGAAGGATACCGTTCAATTTGGTGGGGTTGTCGCAGCTCCTATCGTCGGGAACATCATGGAGGACAGTCTTAGAGCTCTAGAGGTAAAACCGCGTAAAGATGGGTTGGAGAAAGAATACACATGGCCAGATGAGCCATTGGTTGAAGTCCCTAATGTTACAGGGCTTGAGAAGAAAGAGCTCAACCAGCTGCTGACAAACCTGGAAATTGAGGCAAGTGGAAAAGGAGATAAAGTGATCACTCAGGCTCCTGAGGCAGGAGTGAAGGTACCAAGCGGATCAAAGGTGCGAGTTTATATGGGGAATTAATAATGTTCTGTTAAATTATGAATGACTTTAATAAAGAAGCAGGGACTGTTAACAGAATTAAAAAAATAATTATGGGCATACAGAAGGTTCACCAATTTGCTATAATGAATCTTGTATGTAGGTAAGGGTGACAGTTATGAAAATGAAAAAGTTACTGAAGCTTATGCCTTTTTATAAAGTAACTCAACCCCTGTCAGACATTACGGTTAAAGGGATTTCGATGGATTCAAGATCCACGGGTCCCGGAGACCTTTTTATTTGCATTCCCGGCGTTGAAGCTGATGGACATGAGTATGTGCGAGAAGCAGAAGCTAAAGGAGCTGCTGTATTTATAGCTGAAAGAGAAGTCGCGACCAGTCTGCCTGTTGTAATCGTGAATGATACGGTGAGGGCCCTTGCGATGGCGGCTTCTATTTTTTATGGATTCCCATCCGAGCACTTAAGGGTGATCGGAATTACCGGCACGAACGGGAAAACAACAATCACGTATTTATTGGACGAAATCTTTCGGAACAATAAGCAGCGGACAGGAATGATCGGCACGATTCAGGTGTCCATCGCAGAAAAAACCTATCCTGTTAAAAATACCACACCGGATAGTCTCTCACTTCAACGTTATTTTGCGGAGATGCGCAAGGCGAAGGTAGATACGGCAATTATGGAGGTCTCCTCTCATGCGCTGGATCAAGGCAGGGTATATGGCTGCGATTTTGACATTGCTATCTTCACAAACCTTACCCGCGATCACTTGGATTATCATGATAATTTTGACGATTATCTTCGGGCTAAGTCCCTATTGTTTGCTCAGTTGGGTAACGGGTATAATAAGGGGCGGCGTAAATTCGCTATTATAAATAAAGATTCCAAGCAGTCAAAACGTTTTATCCGCTCAACTTCACAACCTCTGCTTACGTATGGGATTCACTCAGCAGCTGATATTATGGCAAAGGACATTACACTAAAAGAGACAGGTACCGCTTATGTCCTGGAAACACCCAAAGGGAATATTGCTATTAACAGCCCTCTGATGGGGCTCTTTAGTATTTATAACATGCTTGCTGCAGCTGGGGCGGCAATTTTGTCAGGTATTCCTCTTTCTGTCATCAAACATGCTTTTGAAACCACTCGTGGTGTTCGGGGACGTTTTGAACCGGTGCGGGAAGGGCAGGAATATGGAGTAGTGATTGATTATGCCCATACGCCGGATTCCCTGGAAAATGCTTTACAGACGATTTCGGAATTCTGTAAAGGTACCACCTATGTAGTAGTGGGATGCGGAGGGGACAGAGATCGGAGTAAGCGGCCGTATATGGCGGATGCTGCTATAAAAGGTGCTGACTACGTAATTTTTACAACGGATAACCCGCGCACCGAGGATCCGAAGCAGATTTTTCAGGATATGACCACTCACCTGAGCGAGCCCTTCGAGTTGATTGAAGATCGGAAGGACGCAATTGAACATGCGCTTAAGAGGGCAAAAGCAGGAGATATGGTACTTATTGCTGGAAAAGGACACGAAACTTATCAGGAAATCAATGGTGTGAGACACCATTTCGATGATAGTGAAGTAGCAAGAATGATATTAAAGAGAATGAAGGAGCGTCCATCATGATTTTAGAAGTGCAAGAACTGACCACTCTCTTCCCTGAATTTAAAGGAGCGGCCCAAGACAGAATTACGTTAAGAGAAATTTTAACCGATACAAGAAAGGAAGCTAAGCAGAGTTTATTCATACCTATTGTGGGAGAGAATTTTGATGCCCATGACTTTATAAAAGATGCCATTATACAAGGGGCGGTCGCAGCTCTCTGGCAGAAGGATAAAGAGCTTCCTACTGCTGTACCGACCGATTTCCCTGTCTTTTTTGTTGAGGATACTACGAAAGGCCTTCAGGAAGTGGCTGCTTATTATTTGCAGAAGGTTCAACCATTAGTCATTGGAATCACTGGCTCTAATGGAAAGACAACCACAAAGGATATGACCGCTTCCGTGTTAAGCCGAAAGTATAAGACTCATAAAACTTCCGGGAATTTTAATAATCATATCGGTCTTCCTCTGACGGTTCTTGCGATGAATCAAGATACAGAAGTGCTTGTTCTGGAAATGGGGATGGACCGGGCGGGTGAAATTTCCGTCTTATCAAAACTTGCTCATCCAACGTATGCCATCATTACAAACATTGGCGAGTCCCATATTGAAAATCTTGGTTCCAGGGAAGGTATTGCTTCTGCTAAACTGGAAATCATGGATGGAATGCCTGAGGACGGTACGGTAATCATTGATGGCGATGAGCTTCTATTAAAAGCCGTTAAGGAAGATAAGCGTTCCTTTTCATGCGGGTTTGAAAGCAATAATAGCATGCAAGCTAAGGTAATCAAAACTTCAGATGACGCCAGTGAATTCACAATAAATGAAAAAGAAACTTATAAGCTTCCTCTCGCAGGAAGGCATAATGTGAAGAATGCGTCTTACGTAATTGCCCTGGCAAAAAAGTCAGGTCTGTCAGCGGACCAAATTCAAGAAGGTTTTGATCATCTCCAGATGTCAGGTATGCGTTATGAAAAACATATGGGGATAAATGATTCCTTAATTATTAATGATGCTTATAATGCATCACCGACCTCAATGAAAGCCCTCATTGAAGTGATGGCTCAATTAACAACAAAATCTCACAAAGTCCTGATACTCGGGGATATGTTTGAACTTGGTGCACAGTCCAGAGCATTACACCGCAGTGTAGCCGAAGCGGTTAACGAGAAAATTCATGAAGTGTACACCATTGGCGAGCATTCCGAAGAAATCTCAAGGGCAGTTGCTGAAAAGCACCCACAAATAACAACTAAGCATTTTACAGATAAAAATACTTTAAGTCATCATGTACGTGCAGCATTAACGGCCGAAACCGTAGTTCTTATTAAAGCTTCGAGAGGAATGAAGCTGGAGGAATTACTGAACGATCTCGTAAAATGATTCATAGGAGATGATGGACAACGAAGTAACAGGAGGTACTAGAAATGAACGACTACATATTACTAATCACCATGGCATTATCATTCGCACTTACCGTTGTGATATCGCCGATCATCATTCCTTATTTGAGACGTTTGAAGTTCGGTCAGGCAATTAGAGAAGAAGGTCCAGAATCACACCAGAAAAAATCCGGGACCCCTACAATGGGCGGGGTGATGATTATCATTGCGGTACTTGTCACTACCCTTTGTGCCTCATACTGGTTTACTCCGGGGGATTCAAGCGTCCACCTGTTTCTTGTTTTATTCGTGCTGCTCGGGTATGGTCTGCTTGGATTTTTAGATGATTATATAAAAGTAGCCTTAAAGCGTAATCTAGGTTTAACTTCAAAACAGAAAATGCTTGGCCAGGTAATTATCGCACTCGTAGTTTATATTATTTTAGAACGAACAGGTTTTCCTACATTTATTACGTTACCTGGTACATCTTTTGAATTGGAACTGGGCTGGGGTTACGGACTGCTCATTTTATTCATGCTTGTAGGTGGCTCCAATGCTGTTAATTTAACAGATGGTTTGGATGGATTGCTTGCAGGAACAGCAGCTATTGCTTTTGGAGCTTTTGCGATCCTGGCATGGACCGATCAGTCTAATGTCGAAGTAACCATTTTCACCCTTGCTGTTGTAGGAGCATTATTAGGTTTTCTCGTATTTAATGCCCACCCGGCCAAGGTGTTTATGGGGGACACTGGCTCGCTTGCTTTAGGCGGAGCGATTGCTATCGCAGCCATATTAACAAAACTTGAACTTATCCTTGTGATCATTGGCGGGGTGTTTGTACTTGAAACTCTCTCTGTTATTATCCAGGTTATATCTTTTAAAACAACAGGTAAGAGAGTCTTTAAGATGAGCCCTCTCCACCACCATTACGAACTGAAAGGCTGGTCCGAGTGGCGTGTAGTCACAACGTTCTGGACAGTAGGTCTTGTATTTGCTGTACTTGGGATTTATATTGAGGTGATGTTTGGATGAAGACGTTAAATAATTTTCCTTATAAAAATGTATTAGTTGTTGGCTTAGCTAAGAGCGGCACGGCCGCCGCCCATCTTCTGCTCGATTCAAAGGTCAACGTTAGAATTAATGATTTGAAGGCGGACAAAGAGAGTGAAGAGGTTCAAAACTTAATTGAAAAAGGGGCAGAAGTCATTACCGGCGGACATCCACTTGAAGCGCTCGACGGAATAGATCTGATTGTTAAAAATCCAGGCATTCCTTATGAGAATCCTCTAATTGAAGAAGCGGTAAATCGGGAAGTGCCGGTAGTTACGGAGGTAGAACTCGCCGGCAGGCTTCATGAGGGCCCGCTGGTTGCGATCACCGGTTCCAATGGAAAAACTACGACCACCACTTTAATCCACGAAATTATTAAAGCTGATCACAAACCCGTTTCCGTAGCCGGGAATATTGGAAAGGTTGCTTGTGAAGTAGCTCGTTCGACAAGTCCGGAAGAGGCCATGGTCGTCGAAATGTCTTCCTTTCAGCTGTTAGGGACAGAAACGTTCAAACCGGACATCGCTGTTCTCTTAAACCTTTACGAAGCTCATTTAGATTATCATGGTACACTTGAAGCTTACCACAATGCAAAAGCGAAAATTTTTGAAAATCAGACCGTTGGAGATACGTTTGTTTATAATGCCGATGATGAGAAGATCAAGAGCTACCTTAAGGATGCCAAGTCAAAACAGGTACCATTTACGATTACCCAGCAGGGTACAGGGGCCTGGGCAGACAATGAATGGATTTATTTTAATGAAGAAGCCATTATGAAAAAATCTGACATCGTGCTGGTAGGGGAACAGAATCTGCAAAATATCCTGGCCGCTTTAGCAGTGGTAAAAACAATCGGGGTTTCCAACGAAGCCATACAACAGGTGCTGACGACCTTTGCTGGTGTGAAGCACCGACTGGAATACGTGCAGGAGAAAAACGGCAGGTTCTTTTACAATGACTCTAAAGCAACAAATATATTAGCCACTTCCTATGCGCTGCGGTCATTCCAGCAGCCGATTATTTTGCTCGCCGGGGGACTGGACCGGGGCAACAGCTTTGAAGGGCTTGCTCCATACCTTTCTAACGTGAAAGCAATGGTCTTATTCGGCGAAACTGCCGAACTATTAAAAGAGACCGGGGAAGCTGCGGGAATTAAAGATATCATTAAAGTTGAGACTATGGATAAGGCTGTAACAGAAGCTTATCGTCTATCCAAGACAGATGATGTGGTTTTATTATCTCCTGCCTGTGCGAGCTGGGATCAATATCGCACATTTGAAGAAAGAGGCAACATGTTTACAGAAGCTGTGCATAAGCTGAAGTAAGGGCTTTATGCGACAAGCTTGAGCCCTGTTTTCCATCCAGATGGGAGGTAGGGCTTTTTTTATGGAGGAAAAACGAAGAAAGCCGGATTTATGGTTAGTTGCCGCTATACTAGGGATATTGATCATGGGGATTATCATGGTTTACAGTTCCTCAAGCATATGGTCCGAGTATAAGTTTGATGACCCCTGGTTCTTTGCGAAGCGGCAAATCCTTTTTGCCTCAGTAGGACTGGTTGCCATGGTGACGTTATCAAGAATTCCTTACTACGTTTGGCACGGGCACTCTAAGTGGATTCTAATCATGTGTCTGGTTTTCTTAATTGCTGTATTGATTCCAGGTGTGGGCATGGTACGAGGGGGCGCCCGAAGCTGGATCGGCGTAGGGATGTTCAGTATTCAGCCTTCAGAATTTATGAAGCTCGGTTTAATATTATTTTTGGCGCGTTTTTTATCAGAGCGGCAAAAGAAAATGAACTCATTTCAACAGGGGTTTCTTCCTGGACTAGCATTAATCCTGGTCCCGTTTGCTTTGATAATGCTGCAGCCTGATTTAGGGACAGGCGTGGTTATGGTAGGGACATGTATGGTGATGATGTTTACTGCGGGAGCCAGAATCAGCCACTTCATGTGGATGGCCGCGGCAGGTATGGCTGGAATGATTGCTTTAATTGCTTCTGCCCCTTACCGAATTAAACGTATTACCGCATTTCTTCACCCATGGGAAGATCCTCTTGGAAGCGGATTTCAAATTATTCAGTCCCTGTATGCGATTGGTCCTGGAGGATTGCTAGGGCTTGGACTCGGAAACAGCATGCAAAAATTCTTTTACTTACCTGAGCCACAAACGGATTTTATTTTCGCTGTACTCGCAGAAGAACTCGGTTTCCTGGGCGGAGCTTTTATCCTGGTTTTATTTTTCATCCTCTTGTGGAGAGGAATCAGGACAAGTCTTTATGCCCCTGACTTGTTTGGTTCTTTACTCGCCCTCGGCATCGTAGGTATGGTATCCATCCAAGTGATGATCAATGTTAGTGTAGTAACCGGATTAATTCCAGTAACCGGGATTACCCTCCCTTTAGTAAGTTATGGAGGATCCTCTCTAACTCTCACTCTGGCCTCTCTGGGACTGTTACTTAGTGTCAGCCGATTTTCAAATCACTAGACGAAGACGATACAGTTTTTATCTGTATCGTCTTTTTATTATTTTTCTGGTTTTATTAACGTAGTCGATGAAATTTATAAGGGGATTATTGAACGATCGGGAGCTGCTCGAATTTAACAGGTACAATTCTTTAATTTTGTTGTGAAACTCATGGAAAATGGATGACGTGAAGCTGTAATTCTGACATACTAGTCAATGGAAGCGGATTAATGAGAAAATAGAAGAAAATATTATTAAACTAGTTCAACTCACGTAATCCGTTAGCGAAAATTTGTGATATAATGGGAGTCATTAGATGAAGAAACTCTCTTCATTGAATTAAGTAATGGTAAATCATTCTTTCATACAGCTTAATGCAGCATCGAAAGGGTGTCTAGCAGTAAGGAGAAATGCCCGTTATGGAAGAGAGAAAAGTCGTTTCCATAGAAGATCGCATACCTAAGTTGAAGCAGACTAGAAGGAAAAAAGCAAACAGAAGATTGATTCTTTATTTGATGATTCTCTTTTTACTCATTGCGGTTGTGATCTATTTGCAGTCACCGCTTAGCAATGTAGGTAATATAGAAGTTCAGGGTGAAAGGCATGTAAGTGCTGATAAAATCAAAGAACTGGCTGGTATTACCACAGAGACCAATTATTGGAAAGTAGATACTGATTCTATAAAAACTAATGTTGAATCTCATAAAGAAATTAAGAGTGTGAATGTAGATCGAGATTTACCTAATACTGTTCAGATTCAGGTTGAAGAAGCAGAGCGGATTGGATATGTGCAAAAGAATGGTGAATTCTCTGCAATTCTTGAGAATGGAACTAAATTAGAATCTACCTCTTCACTCCCAGGTGGAGATGCGCCGATCCTTGCCGGGTTTTCAAAACAGACGTATCTTGAAGAAATGTCCAAGGAGTTGAAGGAGTTACCGCAGAGTGTAACTAACTTAATTTCCGAAATTCATTGGGAGCCTAAAGAGGACAATCCTTATCAAATTAGATTGTATATGAACGATGGCTTTCAGGTCCTGGCTTCTATCCGGAATTTTTCAAATAAGATGACCATTTATCCATCCATTGTATCTCAATTGGAAGATGACGCCGAAGGGATTATTCATATCGATGTAGGCGCTTATTTTGAAGAATATGCTACCTCGGAGGAAGAAGGAGAGACTGAAGGAGAGACTGAAGGAGAGACCGGGGCTGAAACCCCTGAGCAGAATGCGGAATCAACCCCTGCACCTGAGGAGACTACGGAAGCAACTCCAGCGTCTGAAGCAAATAACAATCCTGAAGAAAATCTGGAGCAACCTCCGCCATCTGAACAGGACACGGAACAAAATGGAAGTACGGAAGAGAGCAATGAATCTTCAGAAAATCCAGACCAGAATATTCTTTCTCCAGATGACTCCGGCTCGGAAGAATCTGAGCAGTAAGCTCAGGCTAAGTCTTAAGGGTAAAGGAAAAGGGGAAGTTGAAATGGCTCGGCGGCGGCAGGGTAGGGTGAAACCATATAATTCTTACGAATGCTGCTTGACTTAAATTATAAAAAATGCGACGAATGAAAAGGATATTCTTTAGACTTTGTGGAAATCAACTAAAAGAATAGCTTAAAAAATGAATTGAAGAAAAGCCGGAGTCTCAAAACTTATCATTTGATTTACGAATTGGTTGCAAAGATTGTTTTTTTATCGTAAATTCGATATGCTTTGAACTACTCATATGGCTTGTAATAGGAGGTGCGCCACTGGTGAAACAAGAAGAAATATTAGTTAGCTTAGATATAGGCACGAGTCGAATAAAAGTAATTATTGGAGAAATCTCAAATGATACCCTCAATATTATTGGTGTAGGCTCAGCAAAATCAAACGGTATGAAAAAAGGGGCAATTGTTGATATAGATCAAACGGTCCATTCTATCCGTTCAGCTGTAGAACAGGCAGAACGTATGGTAGATATGAAGATTGACCGTGTAGTGGTAGGTATTAACGGCAATCATATTCAGCTGCAATCATGCCATGGAGTGGTAGCTGTCTCAAGTGAAAGCAGAGAGATTGGCAATGAAGATATTACAAGGGTCATTGACGCAGCCCAGGTGCTTTCCATCCCTCCTGAAAGAGAGATTATTGATGTCATACCCCGTCAGTTTATTGTAGATGGCCAGGATGAAATTACTGACCCTCGTGGAATGATTGGCGTCCGACTGGAAATGGAAGGTATGATTATTACTTGTGCTAAAACCGTTTTACATAACACTTTGAAATGTGTTGAGCGTGCGGGGCTTGAGGTACTGGATGTTTGTCTTCAGCCTCTGGCTTCAGGGACAGTTTCCTTGTCCAGCGACGAAACAAATCTTGGTGTTGCGCTCCTGGATGTGGGCGGTGGATCCACCACAATTTCTGTATTTGAAGATGGCCACCTTAAAGGAACAAGCTTGATTCCGTTTGGTGGAGACAACATTACAAAAGACTTGTCGATCGGATTAAGAACTTCGACAGAAGAAGCAGAAAAAGTAAAAGTCGAGCATGGACACGCATTTTTTGATGATGCTAATGAACAGGAAACATTTTCTGTAACAATCATTGGAAGTAATCGCGAACAGGCATTCAATCAATTGCAATTATCTGATATGATTGAAGCTAGACTAGAAGAAATATTTGTCTTAGCAGCGGAAGAGCTTCAGAGAATGGGAGTAAGAGAACTGCCGGGTGGTTTTGTACTGACTGGCGGAACGATGAACATGCCTGGCATACTTGAACTTGCCCAGGATGTATTCCATTCCAATGTTCGTTTGGCAATTCCGGATTATATTGGTGTAAGAGAACCGCAGTTTACAAGTGGAGTCGGTATCTTGCAATTCGCTTATCGTAATGCGAAAATACAAGGAAAAGAGATTTTCCCATCTGTAACTGAAGAATTTACACAACCAGCGCCTAAAAAACAGAAGCGTGCTGCGAAACAGCAAAATGAAGAAAATGAAAAGCCCGAGAAGAAGAAAGAGTCAGGCTTGTCCAACTTATTGAAGTATTTCTTTGATTAATGACAGGTCAAAGTCGGTCAGCGGACGGACACAAACAATAAATCTTGTAATCTCGTGTATTAGGAGGAACGGAAGATGTTAGATTTTGATACAAGCATGGACCAACTGGCAACCATTAAAGTTATCGGAGTAGGCGGTGGTGGCAGTAATGCCGTCAACCGTATGATTGAGCATGGAGTGCAGGGCGTAGAATTTATCGCCGTGAATACGGATGCTCAGGCACTGAATTTATCCAAAGCAGAAGTTAAAATGCAAATCGGCGGTAAGCTGACTCGAGGTCTTGGTGCGGGTGCAAACCCGGAAGTAGGCCGTAAAGCTGCCGAAGAAAGTAAGGAACAGCTAGAAGAAGCCCTTCAAGGAGCAGATATGGTTTTCGTTACAGCCGGAATGGGCGGCGGAACTGGTACAGGGGCTGCACCGGTCATTGCACAAGTTGCTAAAGAACTGGGTGCGCTGACTGTAGGCGTTGTAACACGTCCGTTTACATTCGAAGGACGTAAGCGTTCTACACAAGCTGCAGGCGGAATCGAAGGATTGAAAGGAAGCGTAGATACGCTGATCGTCATTCCAAACGACCGTCTTCTTGAAATTGTTGATAAAAACACCCCTATGCTGGAAGCATTCCGTGAAGCAGACAATGTCCTTCGTCAAGGTGTCCAAGGCATCTCAGACTTGATCGCTGTTCCAGGACTGATCAACGTTGACTTCGCAGACGTTAAGACCATCATGGTAGACAAAGGATCAGCTTTGATGGGTATTGGAATAGCTACAGGTGAAAGCAGAGCCGCAGAAGCTGCTAAGAAAGCCATCTCCTCACCATTACTTGAAACATCTATTGATGGTGCACATGGCGTATTGATGAATATCAGCGGCGGAACCAACCTGAGCCTGTACGAAGTTCAAGAAGCAGCTGATATCGTTACCTCAGCAGCTGATCAGGAAGTAAACGTAATCTTTGGTTCAGTTATTAATGAAAACCTCAAAGATGAAATTGTAGTTACGGTTATTGCAACTGGTTTTGATGAGACGCAGATTGCTCAAGGGCAAAAGAAACGTCCATCTACAAGCCAACAGAGCCCGAGCCAGCAAAAACCTAGTCAGCCTGAGCGCAGCGTGCGTGAAGAACAACCACGCCGTGAGAGCCCTCAGCCGCAAAACCAAAAACCAAACCAGGAAGAAGACACCCTGGATATCCCGACGTTCTTAAGAAACCGGAATCGTCGCCGTTAAAATGAACTTAAAGACCGCTGCACTTTATAAGGTGCAGCGGTCTTTTTTTTGTGGGCTATGTTAAACGTTATTACTGAGTTTTATAAGCTCATTATTCAACTAAAGGGCCGTTTACTGTAAGACTCGAATTCGAGATATTGAGTTAGAGCGAAGGTCCTGCGGGGGACGATTCGCTTTCCGTGGGCATGTGGTAAGCTTCCTCAGGCTCCGCCTTCCGGGATCTTACCTATCATGTTCATCCCACAGGAGTCTTCATCGTCCCCCTCCGGACCTTGCGATAATTGTGTGTCTCGAACTTCTTTGGAGTAGAGGAATATTACGAGAAAGAGATAACATTCTGAACACATTGGTTTTGTTACGTTACCACGTGAATGACCCTGCTATAGAAGCATTTGAGGCAGATTTACCATGTCTTCTTTTTCCTATAGAAGGGTCCGTTCGCCAGATATCGCTGGGTGGGTTGGGAAATGACGAGACTCCCGTGGGAGAAGGAGCTAGGCGAGACCCCACAGGGAGTGATAACGACTGAGGAGGCTTGCCAGTTCCCCCACAGGAAAGCGAGTTATTTCCCAACCCACCCCTAGCCTTCTTTCCATAACGGACCCAATATATCTCGAAACTGAGTCTTCCACAAACGGGAGCTTATCTGTAAAATCAATTCAAAATTTAATCAGTCAATAAATCACCCTTCGCGATAACTATTTGTTTTCATTCTGTTTGATCAATTATTAATACTTTCGACAGGACTCTCCTGAAAAACGATCTTTGATTATGCAGTAGAGAAGGATAGGTAGGTAAGATATGGTAAGAGTAACGCAGGTTAACTACAATCGGATGGTTATAGTCCGTTACATGATGTTACAAAACTTGCTAGCCTGCTATTCAGATTGTGACAGACTTTTTAGGCGGACAAGCTTATAATTTCTTATAACAATAGATGAAGGGAGCGGGAGTCATCTATCTTGATGCTGTCTGGTTGCTCAATTTTTTAATGGATGCCATGATCCTCTATCTTACCCAGGGGGTGGTGCGGGCCAGATCGTCTAAAATCCGTATGTTTTTTGCCGCTTTTGCAGCCTCCAGCATTGTGCCGATATCTATTTTTATGCCGGATTTATGGTTGACGAGCACCCTTGGGAAGCTGGTCTTTTCTTTACTTATCATCGGTATTGCTTTTTCTTTTACCTCACTTCGCGCATTTTTTCTACAGTTGGTCAGCTTTTATTTTATAACGTTTTCTATGGGAGGAAGCATGCTTGGTGTCCATTATTTTCTAGCCACGGAAATTAGTATTCAAGGGGGGACGGTCGTAACGTTTTCAGGAGGATATGGTGATCCTGTCAGCTGGGTGTTTGTCTGCATTGGATTTCCTTGTTCATTTTTCTTTACTAAGTGGCGGCTGGAGCAAGTCAGTGTCCATCATATGAAACTTGAGAACATTTATGATGTGAAAGTCACTTGGAATGGTAAAGAAGTCCTCTGCCGTGGAATGGTCGACAGCGGAAATCAATTAATCGATCCCATCAGCAGGAAAATGGTATTTCTAGCCGACCATACAGTTATGGAACAGTTTCTTGAACCAGAAGTGCTTGAAAAACTACAAGTAGATCAAATCGTAACTTCAATGGAAGAATTGCCATCATCCATTCAATCGTCTGTTCGCTTAGTTCCTTTTCAAGCCGCAGGAACTAAAGGCCAACTGCTTGTTACTCTGTTAGTGGATCAAATTTCGATTGTAACGCCACAAGGAAATTTAGAAATGAAACAGCCATTGGTAGGTGTGCAGCATCATAATCTTACCCATGATCGTCTTTATCAAATGCTGATACATCCCCACATTATGGTTAAAGGAAAAACTGCCTAAGGGAAGGGGAATGACATGGTCAAATGGTTTTTTAAATTAAGGCTGTGGTTTTATCGTATTTTAATTAAGCTAGGAATCAAGCAAGATGAAATTTATTATATTGGAGGCAGTGAAGCTTTACCACCTCCACTTTCAAGAGAAGAAGAAAAAGAGCTGCTTGAGCTCCTGCCTAAAGGAGATAAGGCCGCACGTGCCATGCTGATTGAACGGAATTTGCGTCTAGTGGTCTATATAGCTAGAAAATTTGAAAACACAGGGTTAAATATAGAGGATCTAATCAGTATTGGAACCATTGGTTTAATTAAAGCCGTCAATACATTCGATCCAGAGAAAAAAATAAAACTGGCCACTTATGCTTCCCGCTGTATCGAAAATGAGATCCTTATGCATCTAAGAAAGAGTAATAAATTGAAAACAGAAGTTTCGTTTGATGAACCGCTAAACGTTGATTGGGACGGAAATGAACTATTATTATCCGATATTTTAGGCACGGAAGAAGATTTGACGACCAAGGGCATTGAGAAAAAAATAGACAAGAAATTACTAATGTCTGCCCTGGATCAATTAAATGATCGTGAGAAGCAGATTATGGAATTAAGGTTCGGTTTAATTGGAAAAAAAGAAAAAACACAAAAAGATGTTGCGGATATGATGGGGATCTCCCAGTCTTATATATCAAGGCTTGAGAAAAAGATTATTCGCCGCTTACAACGTGAATTCGATAAAATGGTCTAATAGAACTAATAAAACAAATGCATAAATTTTCCTCCCAGGGAGATACTGAGAACTGATTACAGCTTCTTGGGAGGGTCTTATTTGACACGACACAAAGTAGAAATATGCGGAGTAGATACATCCAAACTTCCAGTGCTGACCAATAAAGAAATGAAGGCCCTGTTTATACGTCTCCAAAGTGGTGAAACGGAAGCACGTGAGGAATTAGTCAATGGGAATCTTCGTTTAGTATTATCGGTTATTCAGCGCTTCAATAATCGCGGAGAATATGGTGATGATTTATTTCAAGTGGGCTGCATTGGATTAATGAAGTCCATAGACAATTTTGATTTAAGCCATAATGTTAAATTTTCTACTTATGCTGTACCAATGATTATTGGAGAAATACGCAGGTATTTGCGGGACAATAATCCGATACGCGTTTCAAGATCGTTAAGAGACACGGCTTATAAGGCTTTGCAAATGAGAGAGAAAATGATAAGTGAAACCAATAAAGACCCAGCCCCGCATGAAATTGCGGATAGAATGGGAGTGCCACACGAGGATGTCGTATTCGCTATGGATGCCATTCAGGATCCTGTTTCATTATTTGAACCGATTTACAATGATGGAGGCGATCCGATATTTGTGGTTGATCAGTTAAAAGACGACCGTGAAAAAGACTCCATCTGGTTAGATGAACTCTCTTTGCGTGAAGGCATGAAGAAATTGAATGATCGTGAAAAAATGATTTTGACAAAACGATTTTTCCAGGGTAAAACTCAAATGGAAGTCGCTGAAGAAATCGGAATATCTCAAGCGCAAGTATCCAGACTAGAAAAAGCTGCAATTAAAGAAATGAATTCATCTATGTTTCAATAAGTATCATCACACTATCGGTGAGAAGTAATCTGACTGTCGAGAAAGTCTTGACAGTCTTTTTTTGTGTCTGTAAAGCATTCGTCCCTTACGGTAGTAAGTATATAATTTAACTCCATAATGTAGAACGATTCTTGAGTATCAAGTGATCTTTGTTCGTGATTTCTTAAAGCTTTGTTAAGCCTCCCTTGTTAATCTTACAGATAAGCTCCCGTTACTGGAAGACTCAGTTTCGAGTCTTTTGTGAGAAATAGGTCCTGCGGGGGACGATTTCGCTTTCCGTGGGCATGTGGTAAGCTTCCTCAGGCTTCGCCTTCCGGGATCTTAC